>NZ_JBFAAX010000264.1:0-7968 GCF_040639995.1 Actinosynnema sp. NPDC023658
GGCCGATCCCGTGCGGCTGGTCGAGCAGCCGTTCCAGTTCCTCCACCACCGCATGGTGACGCACGGCCGCCCCGGACGCGCCCGGTTTTCCGCGCCGTCAGCGCCCGCGTGGCCGGCTCCCGGTGAGAGCCCGTCGAGCCCGCGAGGGCCCGACGGGCGTCCACAGTGGACTCAGCGCAGGTCTGACATGATCCGGTCGACGGCCGCGCCCAGCTCGGCGTACTTCTCGGTGTAGAGGACCGGGAAGACGCCGGGGCGGTCGGCGGGGCGGTAGGTGTCGACGTAGTCGGTGCCCAGGTTGCAGAACGCGACCACGATGTAGTGCCGACCCCAGAAGCCCCGCAGCGCCTTCACGATGCCCGCGTCGCTGCCGGTCGTGTCGACCCAGCCGGTCTTGTGGCTGAACGTCACCTCGGCCGCCGCGTCGCACGGGCGGACGTCGCTGTCGTACACGGCGGCGCCGACCGTGACCGTGCCGTCGGGCTGGATCCACCGCGGCGGCGTGAGCTGCCGGATGCCCTGCACCGGGTAGTCGCGCCCGCAGTGGTTCGTGGTGGACAGCATCTCGTTGTGGCCCTGGTCGCCCAGCGACTTCAGGAACTGGTTGCGCGAGCTCTGGCTGAGCTCCGCGCGGGTGATGACGCGGCCGTCGGCGGTCCGCCACAGCTCGCCGTGGCCGCCGTTGATCAGCAGCAGCAGCTTGGCGGTGTCGAGGCCGCTCATGTTCGACCCGATCCAGCGCCCGCCGTTCTCCGGGTTGGTGCCGGTGACCATCAGCGTCGGCATGCCGAGGTCGACGAACATCCGGTTGACCTCGTCCCACGCGCCCAGGTCGTGGATCAGCTTGATCAGCGCGCAGGTCGACTCGTTCTGCGACTTGGTGATCATCTCGTCGAAGTGCTGCCGGATCACCTTGCTGGACGGTCCGCCGCACACCGGGTGCACGGTCACCGGCCGGTAGTCGTAGACCGCGTCGAGGTCCACCCGGCCCTGGTCGGCCAGCCGCAGCAGGCCGAAGCCGACCATCAGCTTGAGCACCGACGCCGGGTACGGCGAGGAGAAGTCGAGGGGTGCGCCCTCCCGGCCGGCGAGCACGTCACGCGTGCCCCGACCGCCGTTGACGTCCCACTCGGTGTCGTCCCACCAGCGGTAGCGGACCTGGTCGGTCGACACGGTCGCCTTGTCCACCGGCACCACGACGCCGTTCGGGTACTGCGGGCTGAGCAGCACGTTCGCCATCGCGGCCGGCCGGCCGAAGCGGTCCAGCTCGATCACCGCGAGGTCCATGTTCGGCGTCTGGTGCAGCGGCTTCGCGGCGGCGGCGTCGAGCCGGGCGGCGCCGAGCCTGGCGACCTCCTCGGCGGGCACCGGGTCGTGCTTCTCCGGCGCACCGGCCCTGGACGCCGCCACCAGCTCCGGCGGGGTCAGGTCGAGCACGTCCTTGAAGTCCTGCGCCACGACGGCCTGCCGCAACGACTCCGCGAGCCGCGCGCTCACCTCGTCGCCCGCCGCCCCCGCGGACGGCACCGCGGTCACGGCCCCGACCAGCGCCGCCGTCGCGGTCAGCGCGGTGGCGGTCAGCAGCCTGCGTCGGA
Source organism: Actinosynnema sp. NPDC023658 (assembly GCF_040639995.1). Lineage (NCBI taxonomy): Bacteria > Bacillati > Actinomycetota > Actinomycetes > Pseudonocardiales > Pseudonocardiaceae > Actinosynnema > Actinosynnema sp. NPDC023658. The sequence goes on from NZ_JBFAAX010000264.1 coordinate 1,596, forward strand.
AAGATCTCATCGCACTCCCCCGTGGAACGATCCGTCTGCGCACCGACGGTAGTGCATTCGTCCTCTATGCGTGAGCGACTCGACCGCGGTCCGGCAGCACCGGCGGAACTAGCGGAACGCGGTCAGGAACTGGTCGCGGAAGGTGTCCATGGGCCGCACGGGCGCGTCCGGGGCCGGTTCGAGGCCGTCGGTCCAGCCCCAGCCGTCGGTCCGCGCCAGCACCGCCGGGTCGCGGGCCACGATCGTGATCGGCACGTCCCGGCCCGCGCCGTCGCCGGTGACGAACGGCGCGGGCTGGTGGTCACCGAGGAACACCAGCACGAGGTCGTCGCCGCCGTAGGTCTCGACGTAGGACAGGAGGGTGTTCACCGAGTACTCGACGGACCGCGCGTAGTCCCCGCGCACCGACACCGGGTCCCGCGCGAACATCGACTCCGCCGGCGCCTCGCCCGAGGTCATCGAGCGGTACACCGAGCCGTCACCGAGGCCGTCCCAGCCGACCGCGGACGGGAACGGCGACCAGGGCGCGTGGCTGGACAGCAGCGGGATCGCCGCCATCACCGGCTCGTGCGCGGCGGCTCGCTCGAACTGCTGGAACCGCGACAGCGTGAACTCGTCGGGCGCGGGCGCGTAGCCGAAGCGCGGCCCGTGGTAGTCGAGGTCGCCGAACGCGTAGATCCGGTCGTAGTCGAAGAACCCGCCCTCCGGCCAGGCCTGCGTGATGCCCGGCATGACGCCGACCGAGCGCCACCCCGCGCGCCGGAACGCGCCGCCCAACGTCAACCGGTCGCTGGAGACGAGCGTGCGGTAGCGCTGCTGGTTGTCGACCCACAGCCCGGACAGCAGGGTGGCCTGGGCCAGCCAGCTCCCGCCGCCCGCCGTCGGGGAGGTGAGGAACGCGCTGCGCGAGGCGTACCCGGCCTCGGCCAGCCGCCGCGTGCCCGCGTCGAGCACCGCGCCGACCCGCGGCGCGATGTCCGGGTGCTCCACCGCGGCACGCCCGTAGCTCTCCACGAACGCCACCACGACGTCCCTGCCCCGCAACGCGGTCAGCAGGTCCGCGCCCGCCGTGTCGCGGAACGCGTCCGCCGCCGACTCCGACGCGAACCGGTCGCGGTCGCGCAGACCCGCGCCCACCCGCCGCGCCTGGTCGTAGACGAACTCCGCCGTGCTGTGCGACGCGATCGGCCCGACCGGCGCGATCTGCAGTCCGGGTGCGGCGACCGTGATCCAGGCGACCGCGAGCACCACGACCCCCCGCGTGACGCGCAACCGGTGCCGGCCCACCGCCCCGCTCAGCCGCAGCGCCGACAACGCCGTCAGGACCACCAGCGCGCACGTGAGCAGCACGGCCACCACGACGGCCGCGACCGCCGCGAACCGCCCGACCGTCACGTCCACGTAGTCCACCGCGGGCTCCAGCAACGGCCAGTCCAGCACCAGGTCGAACGGCCGGTACAGCACCGCGTCGAAGCCGATGTCCATCGCCTTCACCACGAGCAGCAGCCCGAGGACCGCGCCGCACAGCAGCGCCACGACCGGCCGCGCGCGTTCGGGCAGCACCAGCACCAGCACCACGCCGAGCAGGCCCTCCACCGGGAGGCGCAGGAACGACGCGGGCGTCACCGAGTCGAAGTCGCTGGGCATGACCAGCGCCAGCACCACCAGCGCGGCGGCCAGGGTGGTCACCACGACCCGCCGGCCGCGGTGCTCCACGACGTCCTCGGTCATCCGTCCTCCGCGCTCGTCCCGCCCTGACCGGTAGAACGCGCGAACGCACCCCCTCGGTTCAGCCGTGGGTACGGTCGTCCAGCCGTGGGTACGGTTGTTCCGTGACCCGCCCGCACGTCCTGCTCAGCGTCGCCGTCAGCGTGGACGGCTACATCGACGACGACGGCGCGCAGCGGTTCCCGCTGTCCAACGCCGAGGACTTCGACCACGTCGACCGGATGCGCGCGGAGTCCGGCGCGATCATGGTGGGCGCGGCGACGATCCGCCGGGACAACCCGCGCCTGCTGGTCAGGCAGGCGCACCGCCGGGCCGCGCGGGTCGCCGCCGGACGTCCCGAGTTCCCGCTGAAGGTGACCGTGACGGGCAGCGGCGACCTCGACCCGGCGCGCGACTTCTGGCACTGCGGCGGCGGGAAGCTGGTCTACACCGCGGACTCCGGCGCCGACCGCGCCCGCGCCGTCGTCGGTGACCTGGCGGAGGTGGTGTGCCTCGGACCGGCCGTCGACTTCGGCGCGCTGCTGGACGACCTCGGCGGCCGCGGCGTGGACCGGCTGATGGTGGAGGGCGGCGGCACCGTCCACACCGCGTTCCTGGCCGCCGGGTTGGCCGACGAGATCCGGGTGGCCGTCGCGCCGATGCTGATCGGCCGGGAGCGCGCGCCGCGGTTCCTCAACCCGGCCGAGTTCCCCGGCGGCCCGGCCCGGCGCTTCCACCTGGAGGAGGTCACCAAGCTCGGTGACGTCGCCGTGCTGCGCTACTTCCCCAAGCGCTGAAGCAACGCCCGAGCGGTGTCCCGCCGGGCCCACGCCACCACCGCCGCGACCACGAGCAGGACCGCGGGCAGCACCGCGCCGTCCGGGTCGCCCAGGATCAGCAGCTCCGTGGCGACCGCGCCGGTCATCACACCGACCAGGCCCACCGCGGCGAGCCCGCAAAGCCGCGGCACGAGCAGGCCCAGCGCACCCGCGAGCTCCAGCACGCCGGTCACGTACCGCAGCCACTGGCCGAGCCCGATCCGGTCGAACTTGCCCACGAAGTCGTCACCGAGCAGCGACACCCCGCTGTAGGCGAAGTACGCGGCCGGCAGCACCTGCACCACCCACAGCACGACGTTCCCCACCGTGCGCGCCACGTCGACCCGAGTCACGTCAGACATCGCCCATCCCTTCCGCCGGTGCGGGAGCGTTGCGGCACAACCACACGACGTCACGACCGAACGACCACAGCAGCGACGCCAGCGCGAGTCCGACCAGGACACCGACGTGCGGCACCAGGCCGGACGCGGCGACGACGAGCGCGATCCCCTGCACCGCGGCCACGACCTTGCGGGCGTAGCTCGGCGGCAGCGCGCCGGTGAGCCGGTCGAAGCCCCAGGACGCGACGACGAACGCGTACCGCAGCACGCCCACCACCAGCACCCACGGGCCCAGCGAGAGCGCCACGTGCGCGCTCAGCACCAGGATCAGGAACGCGTCGACCTCCATGTCGAACCGCGCGCCCATCGCGGACGCGGTGCCGGTGCGGCGGGCGACCCGACCGTCCACGAAGTCCAGGGCCAGGGCGACGGCGGCGAGCGGGACGATCACCGCGGTCGCGCCGCCGTCGGCCACCAGCGCCGTGACGCCACCGACCAGCAGCCCCCGCGCCGACGTCACCCGGTCGGCCGGCCCGAGCGCGCCGCGCGCCGACCGCTGCACCGCGCCGCCGAGCAACGCCTGGTTGGCGACGGCGTACGCGATGCCCAGTAGCCACCCCGCCGCACCGAGCCCCACCGAGCACTCCAGCACGCCGAGCAGCACCACCTGGAGCCCCGCCCACGCGGCGATCTCCGCGTTGGCCGGTCGCTTCGACGCGACCCCGCGTGTGGCGAGGCCCGTGCGGTGATGGTGAAGTGTCGTCATCGTGCCCCTCGTGCGTCCGGAGGTTGTAGTAGATGACACGCGCTGCGAGGGCCCTGTGGTTCACCTCGGCCGGAAAATGTGAGATCCGACCGGTCGAGCTGCGCGAGCCCGGGCCCGACGACGTGCTGGTCCGCACGCTCCACTCCGGCATCAGCCGGGGCACGGAGAGCCTGGTCCTGCGCGGTGGCGTGCCGGAGAACCAGCACGGGGTGATGCGGGCGCCGTTCCAGGAGGGCGACTTCCCGTGGCCGGTGAAGTACGGCTACCTCAACGTCGGCGTGGTGGAGCAGGGGCCGCTGCTCGGCCGCACGGTGTTCTGCCTCCATCCACACCAGACGCACTACGTGGTGCCCGCCGACGCCGTGACGCCCGTGCCTGACTCCGTGCCCGCCCAACGGGCGGTGCTGGCCGGGACGGTGGAGACGGCGGTCAACGCCCTGTGGGACGCCAGGCCGCTGATCGGTGACCGGATCGCGGTGATCGGCGGCGGGATGGTCGGGTGCAGCGTGGCCGCCGTGCTGGCCCGGTTCCCCGGCGTGCGGCTGCAACTCGTGGACGCCGACCCCGCCCGCGCGTCCGTGGCCGCCGCGCTCGGCGTGGACTTCGCGTCGCCGGAGCAGGCGGAGGGGAACTGCGACCTGGTCGTGCACGCCAGCGCGTCCGAGGCGGGGCTGGCCCGGTCGTTGGCGCTGCTCGCGCCGGAGGGGCAGGTGGTGGAGCTGAGCTGGTACGGCGACCGCCGGGTCTCCCTGCCGCTGGGCGAGTTCTTCCACTCCCGCAGGCTGCGGTTGCGCAGCAGCCAGGTGGGCGTGGTCGGACGGCCCGACCGCACGTACGCCGAGCGGATGGCCCTCGCGCTCGACCTGCTCGCGGACCCCGCGTTCGACGCGCTGATCACGGGCGAGTGCCGGTTCGACGACCTGCCGTCCGTGCTGCCGGAACTCGCGAACGGCGCGGTACCGGCCCTGTGCCACCGCGTTGACTACCGTGCCGGGCATGTACCTGCCTGACACCACCGAGGACGTGCGGACGCGCGCGGCGACCGTGGCGGTGCTGCCCGTCGGCAGCCACGAGCAGCACGGCCCGTACCTGCCGCTGTCCACGGACACCGTCGTGGCCTGCACGGTCGCGCGGGCCATCGCGGACGCGCACCCGGTGCAGCTGCTCCCGCCGATCACGATCTCCTGCTCGCACGAGCACGCGGCCTGGCCGGGCACGGTGAGCATCTCGGCGCGGACGCTGTACTCGGTGGTGACCGACATCGCGGACTCGCTGCGCCGGTCCGGCGTGCCGAACCTGGTGCTGGTCAGCGGGCACGGCGGCAACTACGTGCTGGCCAACGTCGTGCAGGAGGCCGAGGGGATGGCGTTGTTCCCCGGCAGCGGCGAGTGGGCCGCGGCGCGCGAGGCCGCCGGGATCGCGACGTCGTCCCGCACCGACATGCACGCGGGCGAGCTGGAGGCGTCGATCCTCCTGCACGCCCACCCGGAGCTGGTCAGACCCGGTTACGAGACGAGCGACCACGTGGCCGACGACCGGCCGCACATGCTCACGCTCGGGCTCGGGCCGTACACGTCGTCGGGCGTCGTCGGGCGGCCGTCGCTCGCGTCAGCCGACAAGGGCCGGGACGTGCTCGCGGCCCTGGTCGAGTCGTTCGGGCGCCACCTGGCGCTGTTCTGACCGGAACAGCACGGCCACGCCGGGCAGGCCGGCGACCATCGCCAGCACCCCGTAGACGACACCGGTCGTGAGCCCCTGGGCCGCGCCGAGGCCCGCCTCGCCGAACGCCACGGCCAGGAACGCCTCGCGCGGACCGAAGCCGCCGACGTTCAGCGGCACGACCATCACCAGCAGCGCCAGCACGGCCGGCGCGACGAGCCGGGCGATCGGGGCGTCCGTGCCGGCGGCGCGGGCCGCGACCACGAACAGCGCCACGTGCCCGGCCAGGGTCGCCGCCGACAGCAGCACGACCTTCGGCAGCACCTCGCGGTTCACCAGGGCGGTGCGGGCGTCCGACCAGGTCGTCCGCACCGCGCGGCGGACCTTCGCCGAACCCGCCGCGACGGCCACCGCCACGACCGCCGTCACGACCGCCGCCGGGAGGACCCACCCGGGAACCCCGACCGGCACGGACCCGCAGGACAGCACCACGACGCCGACGGCGACCAGCACGGCCTGGCCCGCGCCGCGCTCGAACACCACCGCCCGCACGCCGCGCCCGACGTCACCGGACTGCCGACCGTGGCTCACCGCGCGGTGCACGTCACCGAGCACGCCCGCGGGCAGCACGGCGTTGAGCAGCAGCCCGCGGTAGTAGTCGGCCACGGCCGTGCCGAGGGTGAGCGGCAGGCCGAGGCGGCGGGCGACCAGGCACCACCGCCACGCGCTGGTCACCGTGGTCAGCAGGCCCAGGCCCACCGCCGCCGCGACGGCCCGGCCGTCCACCGCGCGGAGCCCGGCGACGAACGCGTCCGCGCCCAGCCGCCAGGCCAGCGCGCCCAGGATCGCGACCGCGCCGACCAGCCTGAGCCAGGGCCAGATCCGGCTCACCGGGGCAGCGCCAGCAGGTCGGTGTGGTGCACGACGACGTGCGGGCCGTGCTCCAGCTTGCGCCGCACGTAGTCGGGCGCCTCGGCGGCGAGGCCGGGTTCCTGCTCGACCGCCGCGCGCACCCACCCGCGCAGCCACTCGCCGGCCAGCGCGGCCTGGTCCGGGCCGAGCCGCCACGGGCTCGCGCTCGT
>NZ_JBFAAX010000265.1:0-7947 GCF_040639995.1 Actinosynnema sp. NPDC023658
GGCGGGCAGGCCCGGTTGGCGGGCAGGCCCGGTTGGCGGGCAGGCCCGGTTGGCGGGCAGGCCCGGTTGGCGGGCAGGCCCGGTTGGCGGGCAGGGCCGGTTGGCGGGCAGGGCCGGTTGGCGTGGTGGTCGGGGCAAGGCGGGGTCAGTGGTGGTCGGGGGCGGGTGGCGGTCAGGGCCGGGTCAGGGTGGGGCCGGGTCAGGGTGGGGTTGGGGTGGTCGGCGGGGTGGACCAGTCGGTTTCGGCCACGCGTTCGGCCAGGCCTCGGAGTTGGTCCGGTGGCAGGCCGAAGTCCAGGGCGGCCCTCAGCAGCTCGGTCAGGCGGTGGCCCGGGTGGGCTTCTTCGGCCCGGTCCAGGGCCAGGGCCGCCAGGCTGCCCAGGCCCTTGGCGTAGGCGCAGAACGCGAGCAGGCTGGCCGGTTCCGCCCGTTCGGGCGCGGGGCAGGCGCGGGTCAGTTCGGTCCACAGCACCTCGGCGCTCCCGGCCAGCTCACCGACGCAGTAGGCCAGGCTGGCGTCGCGCGTCACCGGGTTGGACAGGGCGTGCGCCAGGTCGGCCACCTCCTCGTCGGTCAGCGGGCGCTTCCTGGTCGCCGCCCGCACCACCTCGGCGTGGATCAGCTCCCGGTGCCGCGCCGGGACGGTGGCGGGGTCTGCCGCAGAACCGTTGACCGCAGAACCCGCCGGCGCAGAACCGGCCGGCGGGGAGTCGGCCGACAGGCGGTTCAGCAGGGCGGTTCGGCGGGACAGGGCCTCCGGTGGGTCCGGGGTCAGCAGCTCGCCCATCGCCTCACGGCTGGCGTAGGTGACGTGGCCGTCCGCCGCCGACGCCGCGGCCAGCGCCGTGCTCGACGGGTCCGGGACGGTGCCCGACGTGCCCACGTCGTGGTAGTCGAACCAGCGCTCGCCCTTCGCCGTCGCACGCGTCCACACCGCCACCAGCAACGGCACGTCGGCGGCGAGCAGGGCGTCGTCCACCTCGTCGACCAGCCCGGCGTGCGGCAGGTCCTCGGGCGGGTCGCCCGAACCGCCGCCGACCACGACGACCACCGCGTCCGAGCCGCGGCACCGGGCCAGCGGCGCGGTCAGCTGCCGGGCCACCCGGTTCGGCACGCCCGGCGGCGGCAGGTCGACGCGCACGGCCATGGCCACGTCGTGGTCCTGCGCCACCAGCACGACGATCGAGTCGGACGGGTGGAAGCCCAGCAGGTGCGGCACGGCGGCGATCAGGTCGCCCGGGTCGCGCAGCCGGGTCGGGGGCAGCAGCTTCGTCATGGGTCCGACCTTGGCGGAGTTCCACCCGGGAGGCCGGCGGCGAAGGCCGATCTGTGGACAACTCGCGGAAGGGCCGCCCCCACCGACGTGGGAGCGGCCCGTCACCTGCGGAAACTCAGCAGTCGGGTGCTACGCGCCCGTCCGAACCTGTGTACACGTACGCGTCGGAGATGTACCCCGACCCGATCTTGTCCCACAGGGTCGTGGTGCCGTACTTGCCGGTGATCGACTGGCCCACCTGCTGGCAGCTGATCGTCACCGTCGCGCCGTTCGCGACCGAACCCACGGCCGCGTACTGCGTCCCGGGGCCGGAGCGGATGGTCACCGACGCACCGCTGTCGGTGCCGACGGTGCCGGTCACGCCGCTGGTGCCGCACGAGTTGTGGCTGGTGTAGCTGCGGGTGCCCCAGTACAGGATCTGGGTGCCGTTGAACGAGATCTTCTGGTCGACGCCGTTGAGCCTCTGCTCGTAGTGCAGGTGCGGCCCGGTGGACCCGCCGGTCGACCCCACGTTGCCGATGGTCTGGCCGATCCGCACCGACTGGCCGACCGACACGCGCTGCACGGACAGGTGCGCGTACCTGGTGCGCCAGCCGGAGCCGTGGTCGATCTCGATCCACCGCCCGTAGCTGGTGCTGCCCTCGTTCGCGACCCGCGTGACGGTGCCTCCCGCCGACGCGACCACCGGGTCGCCGTCGTCGTTCGTGCGGTTGAGGTCGACCGAGTTCGCGGGGCTGTGGTTGGTGCGGGTCTGGCCTTCCCACACCTGGTTGCACGGGAACGGCATCTGGAAGTTCGGCGCCGCCGCGGCCTCGCCCTGCGTGAGGACGAGGCCGATCAGCGGCGCCACCAAGGCCGTGACGAACACGCGTCGGCTCATCTGCCACCTCCTTGACGACTGGGGGTGATCATCCGACCACGCCCGGCCGCTTTAGTGGAAGACTTACCAGGTGTTCAGATGGTGAATTAGTTCCTAACCAACCGAACGGCGCAACGCCGCCACGCCGCCGACCACGGGCAGTTCCAGCACCGTCGAGTTGAGGTCGACCGAGAGGCCGGTACCCGGCGCGGGCCGGAGCGTGTAGTCGTAGTCCGACGAGAGCAGCACGAACTCCACGCGGTGACCGGCCGGGACGACGTAGTCGTTCGGCTGGAGCTCGACCTCGACCCGGTACTGCTTGCCGGGCTCGATCGGCTTGGTCCGCGACGGCGACACCCGGTTCTGCGGGTCGGTCCACCCCCGCGTGATCACGTGCGACGTGCCGTCCGGCGCCCGGTCCACCAGCAGCGCCGTCACGTTGGCCGCCGGCCGGTCGAACGAGATCGCCAGGTCGGCGCGGGCGGTGCCGGAGAACCGGAGCGGCTGCGCGGCGGGCCCGGTCGTGTACGACAGCCGGTTGCCGGAGGCGGGCAGGTCCACCAGGTCCTCGGCGAGCTTGGACGCGTCGTCGCGCAGCGACTCGACCACCGCGCGGCCGGGCACCGGCTCGAACCGCAGCGCGCCCTTGCTCGGACCGCCGGCCCACGGGTGCAGCCGGGCGGTCGACGTGCCGGGTGCGGGCCAGTCGGCCTCGTCCACCCACGTGGTCTTGTCCTCGCGCTGGATCGTCGCCTTGGGCTCGCGCTCGATGCCGTTGTCGACGCCGTAGAGGTAGTGGCTGAACCACCGGTTCAGCGTGCGCCGCCACTCGACCGACCGCAGCGTGTCGGGGTCGGTGTGCCCGGACTGGTGCAGCCAGATCTTGTGCTCCACCCCGTGCCGCCGCAGCGCCTCGTACCACTGCGCGACGTGCTTGACCTTGACGTTCCAGTCGCTCAGCCCGTGCACGGCCAGCACGGCGGCGTGCACCCTGCCCGCGTCCTTGACGTAGTTCCGCTCGTCCCAGAACGCGCTGTAGTCGCCGGTCACGCGGTCCTGCCGGGCCGCCACGTCCGCGATCACCGGCTTGCAGATCTCCCGGTCGGCCCGCGTGTAGACGTACTCCGCCAGCACGTCGAGGTCCTCGCCCTGGAACGTGCCGGGCGCGACCACCGCGCCGTCGGCCCGGTAGTAGTCGTACCAGCTGGAGATCGCCGCGATGGGCACGATGGCCTCCAGGCCCTCGACCCCGGTGGCGGCGACGGCGTTGGGCAGCGTGCCGTTGTAGGACACGCCCATCATGGCGACCTTGCCGGTCGTCCACGCCGCCTTCACGTCCGCGCCCGCGGCGTCGCGCGCGGTGGTGCGGCCGTTGAGCCAGTCGACCACGGACTTCGAGCCGATGGTCTCGTTGGTCCCGCCGGAGGTGGGGCAGCCGGACGACTGGCCGGTGCCCAGCGACTCGGCGTAGACCATGGCGAAGCCGCGGGAGATGAAGTACGACTCGTAGCGGCCGGACGTGATGGGCCCCGCGTTGGGCCCGACGGCCGCGGCGATCCGCTCGTCGGCCTCGGCCTTGAGCACCGACCCGTCGCGCTTGTCGTACCCGCCGCCGCGGTTGGGCACGTACAGCTCTACGTCGACGTCGTGGTTGGCCACGTCGTTGCCGCCGGAGAAGTAGGGGCTGTTGAAGAACACGACCGGGACCTTCAGCCCCCGGTCGGTGGCCTTCTGCCGCACCACCTCGGTGTAGACCTCGTCGTCACGCCCGTCGCGGTCGCTGTCGACCGGCGCGCGCACCCACACGCTCTCGCGCACGACGTCCTTCGGGTCGAAGACGGGTTGCGCCTCGCCACCGACGAACACCGGGCCTTCCACCGCGGCACCGGCCACCGCGGGGACCAACCCCAGCGGCAGCGTGACCAGAGCGGCGAGCACCGCGGCTCTCCGTGCAGCCTTCACGACCGGACCCCCATCATGCGCAGGACTGGTTCCCGGCTGACCATCCCCCGACCCACCACCCCTGTCAAGAGCACCGCGAGTCCACAGTGGACATAGCGCCGAAGACCCGACGATCGGCCCCTTGACCAGCGCCGGAGACCTGTGCAGACTCGCCCGGGCCATGCGTGACTTCATCGCCGCGCTGCCCAAAGTGGAGCTGCACGTCCACCTCGTCGGGTCAGCGTCCCCCGCCACCGTCCTCACCCTCGCCCGCCGCCACCCCCGGCACGCGGTCCCGACCGACGAGGCCGAGCTGCTCCGGTTCTACGAGTTCACCGACTTCGGCCACTTCATCGACGTCTACGCCGCGGTGAACGACCTGGTCACCACCGGCGACGACGTGGCCGCGCTGGTGCTCGGCCTGGCCGGGGAGCAGGCCCGCCGCAACGTCCGCTACGCCGAGGTGACGGTCAGCGCGACCAGCCACCTGCGCGCCGGCATCGCGCCGGACGAGCTGGACGAAGCCCTCACGACCAGCCGGGAGCGGGCGTGGGTGGAGCACGGCGTCGAGCTGGCCTGGGTGTTCGACATCCCCGGCCTGTGGGACCGCGACTTCGGCCTGACCAGCGCCGACTACGCGGTGAACCACCGGCCCGCGGGCACGGTCGGCTTCGGCCTGGGCGGGTTCGAGGCGGACGCGCCGCGCCGGGCGTTCCGGGAGGCGTTCGCCGTCGCACGGGACGCGGGCCTGCACTGCGTGCCGCACGCGGGCGAGACCACCGGGCCGGACCAGGTCCGGGAGGCGCTCGACGAGCTGCACGCCGAACGCGTCGGCCACGGCATCAACGCCGTGCGCGACCCGGAGCTGCTGCGCCGGTTGGCCGACGAGCGGATCACCCTGGAGGTCTGCCCCACCTCCAACCTCCGCACGGGCGCGGTGCGGGCCCTGGCCGACCACCCGCTGCCGAGGCTGCTCGACGCGGGCGTGCCGGTCACCCTGGCCACGGACGACCCCGGCATGTTCCACACCGACCTGGACCGCGAGTACCTGCTGTGCCACGAGGTGTTCGGCCTGGGCGAGCCGGAGCTGGCCGAACTGGCCCGCACCGGGGTGCGGGCCAGCTTCGCGCCGGAAGACCTCAAACGGTCGCTGCTGGCCGAGATCGACGCGCTCGGTCGCTGACGCCGCTCACCACCGCCACGCCCAACCCGGCCAGCGCCAGCGCCGCGCCGACCCAGTTCGGCGCCGTGTAGCCGAACCCCGCGTCGATCGCCTGGCCGCCCAGCCACGCGCCCGCCGCGTTGCCGAGGTTGAACGCGGCGATGTTCGCCGCCGACGCCAGCGCCGGTGCGCCGGACGCCTGCTCCAGCATGCGGGCCTGCAACGGCGCCACGGTCGCGAACCCGAACACGCCGAACACCGCGATCGTCACCGCCGCGGGCACCTGCCAGTGCGCGGTGAACGCGAACACCACCAGCACCACCACGAGCGCGCCCAGGAACGCGTACAGGCTGGGCATCAGGCGGCGGTCCGCCGCACGCCCGCCGACCACGTTCCCCACGAACAGCCCCACCCCGAACAGCACCAGCAGCCACGTCACCGCGCCCGGCGCGAACCCGGCCACCTCGGTCATCATCGGCGCGACGTAGGTGAACGACGCGAACACCGCGCCGAACCCCAGCGCCGTGGTCGCCAGCGCCAGCCACACCCCGGGCCGCCGGAACACCGCCAGCTCGCCGCGCAACCCGGTCGACGCGGGCTGCGGCGGCACGAACGCCAGGACGCCCACCAGCCCCGCCACGCCGAGCGCGGTCACCGCCCAGAACGTCGACCGCCACCCGAACGACTGACCCAGCGCCGTGCCCAGCGGCACGCCCAGCACGTTCGCCGCGGTCAATCCGGTGAACATCATCGCGATCGCCCGCGCCCGCCGGTCCGGCGCGACCAACCCCGCCGCCACCACCGACCCGACGCCGAAGAACGCACCGTGGCACAGCGCGGCGACGACCCGTCCCACCATCAGCAACGCGTAGTCGTCGGCCACCGCGCACACCAGGTTGCCTAGGATGAACAACCCCATCAGGCCGACCAGCAACTGCTTGCGCGGCACCCGCGACCCGCCCGCCGTGATCAACGGCGCACCGACCACGACGCTCAGCGCGTAGCCGGACACGAGCAGCCCGGCCGACGGGATCGAGACCCCGAGGTCACCCGCCACCTGCGGCAGCAGGCCCACGATCACGAACTCCGTGGTGCCGATGCCGAACGCGCCGAGGGCCAGCGCGACCAACGCGGGCGGCATCACCGCGCACCCAGCCAGGTCCGCAGCTCGCCCAGCAGCACGCGGTAGGCGTCCAGCGCGCCGTCCATCAGCACGAACGGGTGGATCGTGCCCTCCAGCTCGCGCAGCCGCACCGGCACACCGGCCGCCGCCAGCTTCGCCGCGTACCGCTCGCCGTCGTCCCGCACCGGGTCGTGCTCGGCGACGGCCACGAACGCGGGAGGCAGCCCGTCCACCGACGCCCGCAGCGGCGCGGCGAGCTCCGGGACGGCCCCCGACAGCCCCTCGGCCCCGAGGTAGTGCGACCAGAACCACCGCATCGTCGCCGCGGACAGCACGTGGCCGGTCGCGTGCCCGACGTAGGACCGGGTGGTGAAGTCGACGTCCAGCGCGGGCACCACCAGCACCTGGAACGCCAGGTCGAGCGTGCCTCGGGCGCGCAACGCCACCGCGGCGGCGAGGTTGCCGCCCGCGCTGTCGCCCATGACCCCGATCCGCGCGGGGTCGACGTCCACCGACGCCGCGTGCTCGAACAGCCACGCCGTCGCCGCGTACGAGTCGTCCAGCGGCACGGGGAACGGGTGCTCCGGGGCCTTCTGGTAGTTCACCGCGAACACCGCGTGCCCGGTGGCGTTGGCCAACGCGCGCAGCGCCACGTCGTAGATGTCGAGGTTGCAGGTCACCCAACCGCTGCCGTGCAGGAACACGATCGCCGGGAACGGCCCGTCACCGCCGGGGTAGTAGATCCGGGCGGGCAGGTCGGCGGTCGGTCCGGGCACGAAGAGGTGCTCGACGCGGGCCACCGGCTCCGGCTGCCCCTGGAACGCCAGGAAGCCCCACTGCGCCTCACGGGCCTGGGGAACGGTCAGCTCCTCCAGCCCGGGCGCTCCCGCGAGCTTGTCCAGCACCGCGCGGGTCTGTTCGTCCAATGCCATGAGCCGATCATCCGACCACTGGCACCCATAAGTCCAAGGCATGTTCGTACTCGAACGCATAAACTCCGTGCATGACGTTGAGGCAGTTCGAGTACCTGGTGACGGTCGTGGACGAGGGTTCCTTCACGCGTGCGGCCGAGCTGCTGCACGTCACCCAGCCGGCCCTCTCCCACCAGATCCGGGCGTTGGAGCGCGCGGTCGGCGCGCAGCTGCTCGACCGCCTCCCCCGCGCCGTCCGGCTCACGCCCGCCGGCCGTGCCTGGCTCCCCCACGCCCGCGCCGCCCTGGCCGACGCCGAGCGTGCGCTCACCGCCGCACGGCGTGCCGCAGGTCTGGAGTGCGGCGAACTGCGCGTGGCCACGATCTACTCGCTCACGCTGGGCGTGCTGCCGCCCGTGCTCCGGCGCTGGCGGGCCGACCACCCGGACGTGCGCATCCGCCTGTTCGAGCACCGCCACGCCGACGAGCTGCGCGACGCGATGGCCGAGGGGCAGGCCGACCTCGCGGTGGGGCCCGAGCCCGCGAACTGGGTCGGCTTCCGGCAGGAACTCGGCGCGGAGGAGTTCGTGGTCGTCCTGCCGCCCGACACCCACCACCGGGAGCCCGTCGACCTGCGCGCGCTGGCCGACGAGGGCTGGGTGCACTACGCGCCGG
>NZ_JBFAAX010000266.1:0-7940 GCF_040639995.1 Actinosynnema sp. NPDC023658
CCACCGGAGGCCCGGCGGGACACCGCGGTCAGCCCGACTCGTCCGTGGTGTCGTGCGGCGTGCCGACGGGCTTGGACTCCGGTGAACCCCGTTGTCGCAGGTAGACGCTCAACACCGCCATCGAGCCGATGGCGAGGAACTCCGACTGCCAGTTCTGCAACGACCGGTTCCAGAAGTCGGCCGACAGGACGTAGTCCCACCACGACACCGGGTCCTGGAAGTCGTTGAACCGCTCGTTGTTGAACGCGCTGCGCCCGGCGATCGACTGGGTCAGCCAGGACGCGGTGAACAACCCGAGCATCACCAGGCCCAGCGAGTTCGAGTACAGCGCGGTGCGCCAGCCACCGGCCTTGGCCCACGGCGGCGACTGCGGCTTCACGTGCGAGCCGAGCAGCTGGTCCCGGTCGGACTCCGCGCCCACCCGGTCGAGCGGCTTCGACTCGGGGGAGCCGCGCTGCACCAGCCAGACCGTCGCGAAGATGAACAGGAAGAACTGGAGGTACTCCGACTGCCAGTTCTCCGCCACGTCCACCGCGAAGTCCGACGACGTCACGTACTGCCACAGGCCGATCGGGTCACCGCCGTCGGTGAGCCGCCGGTTGTTGACGTCGGCGTTGCCCGCGAACGCCTGGCCGACCAGCGTCGCCAGGAACAGCAGGCCGAACCCCAGCCCCAACCCGTTGTCCCGCAGGAACCTCTTCACAGGCCCACCAGCCCGACGACGCTGAAGTACACCAGCAGCCCCAGCACGAACACCAGGTACGCGTAGAACATCCCGCGCTGCGTCACGGTCCACCCACCTCGCACCGGTACGGCCGTTCACCCTGCGACTCGCAGCCCGCGCCGGCCACCCGCCAGCCGTCGGACAGCTCGCGCAGGAACAGCACGTCCCGCGAGGTGCGGACCTGCGCCGCGTCGCCCCAGATCTCCACCGATTCCACCGACCCACCGGGCACGTCCAGCGAGGAGCACTCCACGCCCTCGCGCGCCCGTTGTGTCAGCAGTTCGCACGCGCGGTCCGAATCGCCGGAATCGACCGCTTCCGTGAACTCCTGCGCCGCGTGTTCGACCAGGTCAGAAGTCCCGGAACCGCAACCGCTGACCACCAGGACCGCCGGCAGGACCACGGCGGGCAACCACCGAGAGCGGATCATGGCTGGGACGATAACCCGTCACGGGTGCAGCAGCACCTTGACGGCGTTGTCCTGCTTGCGCTGGAAGATGTCGTAGGCGTGCGGCGCCTGGTCGAGCGGCATGTGGTGGGTGGCGAAGTCGTCCACGCCGAGCGGGTCGCCGTCGGTCAGCAGCGGCAGGATCTCCGGCACCCAGCGCCAGACGTTGGCCTGGCCCATGCGCAGCTGCACCTGCTTGTCGAACAGGGTCAGCATCGGCATCGGGTCCGCCATCCCGCCGTACACACCGGACACCGAGATGGTGCCGCCGCGGCGCACGATCTCGATCGCGAGGCGCAGCGCGTGCAGCCGGTCGACGCCCGCGGTCTGCATGAACCGGGCCGCGATGGCGTCCGGCAGGAGTCCGACGGCCTGGTGCGCGAGCTTCGCCACCGGCGCACCGTGCGCCTCCATGCCGACGGCGTCGATCACGGCCTCCGGGCCGCGCCCGCCGGTCAGCTCGCGGATGTGGTCGACCAGGTGGCTGTCCCGCACGTTCAGCACCGTGACGCCGTGGCTGCGGGCCCGGGACATGCGCTCCGGCACCAGGTCGACCCCGATGACCGTCTCGACGCCGCGGTGCTGCGCGATGCGGGTCGCCATGTCACCGATCGGGCCGAGCCCGAGCACGACCAGGCTGTCCCGCGTGGCCGCGTACTCCACCGCCTGCCACGCCGTCGGCAGCACGTCGGACAGGTAGACGAACCGGTCGTCCGCCGGGCCCTCCGGCACCTTGATCGGCAACGTGTTGCCGAACGGCACCCGCAGGTACTCCGCCTGCCCGCCGGGCACCTGCCCGTACAGCTTGGTGTAGCCGAACAGCGCCGCGCCCGACCCGTGCTCGCGCACCTGGGTCGTCTCGCACTGCGACTGGAGGCCGCGCTCGCACATGAAGCACGTGCCGCAGGAGATGTTGAACGGCACCACCACCCGGTCGCCGGGCTTGACCGCGGTGACCGCCGAACCGACCTCCTCGACGATGCCCATCGGCTCGTGGCCGAGGATGTCGCCCTCGTCGATGAACGGCCCCATCACCTCGTACAGGTGCAGGTCGGAACCGCACACCCCGGTGGACGTGATGCGGACGATGACGTCGGTCGGCTCCTTGAGGATGGGGTCCGGCACGGTGTCCACGCGCACGTCCCGCTTGCCGTGCCAGGTGACGGCCTTCATCGGTGCTCCTGTATCTGATGGCCGCTGCTTCGCAGACGGCGGCTCGGTCGCCGGGAAGTCGACCGGTCACGCCCTGATTCCCCGACGATCGAAGAGCGTGATCGCCGGGGAATGAGGACGCGACCGGTCGACGCGACCTCGCGGTTCGGGTCGGGTTGGGTTCGTTGTCCGAGGTGAGGGCCTCGGAGTCGGAGTCGGCTCGTGGTCGGGTTCCCGGGGTGGGTGGTGGCAAACACCCGCCGACCAGCCACGCCCCGACCGGTGGTCACGACCCCGGCCGACCGTGTTCCGTCAGCGTCAGCCGGCTCGTGGTCGGCGGTGTCCGGTGGGGTGGAATGGTGAGGCGGCGGCGGGGGTATCCGCCGGCATGAGCGAGTTCTTCAGCGCACCACTTCCCCAGGACCGGGCGGGTGGGCCTCTGCGTGCTGTGGTCACCGGGTCGGACTCGGGCATCGGCAAGGCCATCGCGGTGGCTCTCGCGGGTGGCGGGGTGGACGTCGGCATCACGTTCCACCGGGATCCCGAAGGGGCCGAGGACACCGCCCGGCAGGTTCGCGAGCTGGGCGTCGAGGCGGCCGTGCGGCAGCTCGACCTGACCGACCTGCCCGCCGCGGCCTCCGTGGTCGACGAGCTCGCCGCCGACCTCGGCGGCATCGACGTGCTGGTCAACTGCGCGGGCACCGGCAGCTCGGAGAAGGCCGTCGACATGGACTTCGACACGTGGCGCGGGGTGCTGTCGGTCGACCTGGACGGCGCGTTCCTGTGCTCCCAGCGGGCCGCGAAGCACATGATCGAGGCCGGTCGGGGCGGGCGGATCATCAACATCACCTCGGTGCACGAGCACCAGCCGCGGGTCGGGGCCGCTCCCTACTGCGCGGCGAAGGCCGGGTTGGGGGCGTTGACGAAGGTGCTGGCCCTGGAGCTGGCGGAGCACGCCATCACGGTGAACTCGGTGGCACCGGGCGAGATCTCCACCCCGATGACGGGTCAGGAGGACGTCGACCCGCGCACCCAACCGCGGCCCGGCGTGCCGCTGGGACGTCCGGGCCACGCGGACGAGGTCGCGGCGGTGGTGGCGTTCCTGGCGACCCCGGCGGCCGGTTACGTGACCGGGGCGTCGTTCGTGGTGGACGGCGGCATGACGTTGATGGGCCCGCAGGCGAGCCAGCTGCTCACCGACCGGAAGTGGCTCGAACCCTGACCGGTCCTAGCGGGTGGCGCGGCGCATCGCCGCCGCGGCGACGGCCAGCGCGACCAGGCGGACCAGGTTGGCGCGGTGCCAGGTGGCCAGCAGGCGGCGGCGTTCGTCCTCGCTCAACGGCTTGCCACCGCGCAGCAGCCGCAGGTTGACGGTCTTGACCAGGTACGCCGTCAGGGCGGCGGCGACCGCGGTGCCGGCCGCCGAGGTGGCGACGGCACGCCGGTCACCACCGGTGCGCCAGCTGCGGACCAGCGTCACCCCGGTGGCCACCACCGTCAGGGGTCCGGCCGGCGCGTAGTAGCGCAGCGGGCTGCCGGGGCCGAGCAGTCGCAGCCCGCGGCCCGTCCGGGCGTTCGCCAGGAGCCGGGGCACGTCCACCGCGCCTTCGTAGAGGTTGCCGAAGAACCAGTGAGCCTGTCCGAGCCGAGCGAGCGCGGCCCACGCCGTCCGGGATCCCATGCACCCATCCTAGGGATCGCGCGCCGACCGGATCCTGAGGTGATTCCAAGGTTCGCTGAAAGTCCCGCTGAACCGCGCTTGGTCTGCTGGTCCCAGGCGCCGGACCACCCGGTGCCCTGGAACGAGGCAGGGATGCGAATGCGGATCCGGACCAGGCTCGTCGCCGCCGTACTGGCGGTCGGGACGTTGACCGGGGTGGTCGCGATGAGCACGTCCGCGGCATCGGCGGAGCCCACCGCGGCCGCGGTCGAGGACAAGGCCGCCAACCCCGAGCAGGGCAAGCCCGAGCAGGGCAAGCCGGACGAGGGCAAGCCGGTCAAGGACAAGCCCGGTGAGGGCAAGCCCGGCGACGGGAAGCCCGGCAAGGACAAGCCGGGCGAGGGGAAGCCCGGGGTGCCGCAGGAGGCGGTCAAGTTGTTGGCCGCCGAGCTGGGCATCACGGTCGACCGCGCCCGTCAGGTGTTCCAGGACCTGGAGAAGGTCGAGGCGCGGGGCGACGAGATCCTCGAGGACCGGGCGTTCGTCGCCATCGCGGACGGCCTCGGCATCACCCCCGAGCACCTCCTCGACGTCCTGCGCAAGGTCAAGCAGGCCATCGCCGGGGAGCCGAAGCCCGCGCCGAAGCGGGACGAGGTCCCGAGCGACGCGCCCGGTAAGTGACCGGTGCTCGTGAGCGGTCCGGACCGGTGCTCAACCGGTCCGGGCCGCGGCCCGGGGGTGGGCCGGAAGCGGTGACCCATACTGGGGGCGTGCGGGTTCTGGTGGTCGATGACGACGAGGGTGTCCGTCGCTCCCTGGCCCACGCGCTGCGCCGGGACGGCTACCAGGTCTCCGTCGCGGCGGACGGCGCGGAGGCGTTGGACGAGCTCGGCCGGGCCCGACCCGAGGTGATCGTCCTCGACGTGCTGCTGCCCGAGCCGAACGGCCTGGAGATCTGCCGGAGGCTGCGCCGCCGCGGCGACCACACGCCGATCCTCATGCTGACCGCTCGTGACCTGGTGGAGGACCGGGTCGCCGGGCTCGACGCCGGCGCCGACGACTACTTGGTGAAGCCGTTCGCGCTGGACGAGCTGCGTGCCCGCCTGCGCGCGCTGTTGCGGCGCATCGGGGTGACGCAGGAGGTGCTGCGGTTCGCCGACGTGGAGATGGACACGACCACGTGCCGCGTCCACCGGGACGGGCGGCGGATCGAGCTGACCCGCACCGAGTACGCGTTGCTGGAGCTGTTCCTGCGCAACCCGGACCGGGTGCTGAGCCGCGTGCTGATCTTCGAGTCCGTCTGGGGCTACGACTTCGGTCCCGCGTCCAACGCGCTGTGGGTCTACATCAGCTACCTGCGCGGCAAGTTGGAGTCGGCCGGTGAGCCGCGCCTGATCCAGACCGTGCGCGGGCTGGGGTACGTGCTGAGGGAGCGACCGTGACGCTGCGCACCAGGGTCGGGCTGGCCGGTGGGGCGGTGGTGTTCGTGGCCCTGGCCATCGCCTCGGTGGTGGTCTACTCGACCGTGCGGGCGGACCTGGCCCGCCGGCTGGACGAGTCGCTGGCGCAGACCGTCGAGCAGAGCCCGGCCATCGCCGTCCAGCTCAAGCAGAAGATCGAGCGCTCCGGGCAGGCCATCCCCATCGACACCCCGGTCGACTTCGGCAGCACCCTGGTGCAGTTCGTCAGCGGGCCGGTGTACCCCGGGTCGAACCGGGCGTTCATCGACGTCACGAAGCGGGACGCGGACGTGGCCAGGGGTCGGGAGCCCGCCTACCTCCAGGACGCCGTGCACGACGGCGTCGCCTACCGCGTGCTCACCGCGCAGATGCCCGGGTCGTCGAGCAACCTGGTCCGCGTCGCCCGACCGCTGAGCGACGGGGTGGACGTCCTCGCCGCCCTGGCGGGGCTGCTGATCGCCCTGACCGCGCTCGGCGGAGTGGCCGCCGCACTGGGTGCCCGGTTGGCGGCACGCCGGGTGCTGCGGCCGGTGCGCGTGCTGACCGACGCGGTCGAGCACGTGACCGCGACCCGTGACCTGAGCGCCCGCGTCGACCTGACCGGACGGGACGAGATCGGCCGCCTGGGGCGGTCGTTCGCGACGATGATGACGGCGCTGGACGCCTCCATGCACGCCCAGCGCCAGCTGGTCGCGGACGCGTCGCACGAGCTGCGGACCCCGTTGACGAGCCTGACCACGAACCTCGAGCTGCTCGCGGAGGACGACGGGCTGCGGGACCCCGAAGCGCCGGTGCTGGTGCGGGCGGCGATCGAGCAGGCGGGCGAGCTGCGGTCGCTGGTCAACGACCTGATCGACCTCGCCCGGTACGGCGAGGACACCGCGCGGGCCGAGGACACGCGGCTGGACCTGGTGGCCGCGACGGTGGTCGGCAAGGCCTCGTCGCGGGCCGGGGCGCCCCGGTTCGAGTCGGCGTTGTCGCCCTGCCTGGTGCACGTCGACCCGGACGCGATCGAACGGGCCGTCGGCAACCTGGTGGACAACGCGGTGAAGTGGAGCCCGCCCGGCGGCCGGGTGGTGATCACCGTGGCCGACGGGGAGTTCGCGATCACCGACGAGGGCCCCGGCATCCCGCCGGCGGACGTGCCCTTCGTGTTCGACCGCTTCTACCGGTCGACGCAGGCCCGGTCGATGCCCGGCTCCGGGCTCGGACTGGCCATCGTGCGGCGGGTGGTGGAGACGCACGGCGGCGAGGTGGCCGCCGAACCCCTCGCCCGCGGCGTCCGGATGCGCCTGCGCCTGCCCGTGGTCCGCGACTGACCGGGCCTCGACCGGACGGTCAGGAGCGGGCCTTCGCGGTCTTGCGGTTGTTGGCCTTGCCGATCGCCTCGACCAGCTGCTGCTTGGTCATGCTCGACCGGCCGGGCACGTCCAGCCTCTTGGCCAGGTCGTAGAGGTGCTGCTTGCTGGCGTTGGCGTCCACGCCGCCGGCGGTCTTGCCCTGCTTGGGGGTGCTGCGCGCGGCCTGCGCGTCCGACGGGCCCTTCTTCTCCTTGGGCTCCCAGTGGTCACCGACCTTCTCGAACGAGTGCTTCAGCGCGGCGAACGCGGTCCGGTGCGAGCGCTGGCCCTCACCGTAGGTCTCCACCGCCGAGTCGTGCGCCTTGATCCACGTCCGCTGCGCCTTCTTCGACGAACGGGCGATCGTGCTGGGCAGTTCCTCACTTCCGGGCATGGCTCTCCTCCTCGGGGCGTCCACTCGGGTTTCACCTCGGCCGCCGGGGTACCCGGTGCCCATGACGGACATGCGTGTCGAAGCACTCGACGTCCACAGCCCGGTCGACGGTCAACTCGTCGGGTGGCTGCCCGCCGCCTCGGACGAGGACGTGGCCGGCGCGGTGCTCACCGCGCGTGAAGCGCAGCCCGGCTGGGCGGCGACACCCGCCGCCGAACGGGGAGCGGCGCTCAGGGCCGCGGCGCAGGCCGTCCGGGAGAACGCGGACGACCTGGCGGCCGTGCTGCACTCCGAGACCGGCCGCCCGGTGGCGTCCGCCCGGGACGGTGTGCTGGCCGGTGCGTCCACATTGGAGCAGTACGCCGAGCTCGGGCCGGTGCACCGCGGCCGGTCGTTGCAGGGCTCGCACGACGCGGCGGACTTCATGGTCCCCGAACCGCGGGGCGTCGTGGTCGCGCTGACCCCGTGGAACGACCCGGTCGCCGTGTCCTGCGGGCTGCTCGGCGCGGCCCTGGTGACGGGCAACTCCGTGGTGCACAAGCCGAGCGAGCGCTGCCCCCACACGGGTGTGCTGCTGGCGCAGCTCATGGTCGACCACTTCCCGCCCGGTGTGCTCCAGAGCCTCACCGGTGACGGCTCGGTGGGCGCGGCGCTGGCCGCGTCACCGCACGTGGACGTCGTCGCGCACGTCGGCGGCACGTCGACCGGCCGGTCGATCGCGGCCGCGTGCGCCAGGACCGGGGCCAAGGCGCTGCTGGAGAA
>NZ_JBFAAX010000267.1:0-7931 GCF_040639995.1 Actinosynnema sp. NPDC023658
ACCCGGTCGGCGGGCGCGATCACGGTTGACAGCTCAACCCGTCGGCAGCTTCGTGACGCAACCGCCGCCCGAGCACATCGGCGACAGGTTGCCGTCCTCGTCGTAGACGTGCTCGTGCTCCTTGTGGTGCCCGGGTTGGCGCTGGTGCTGTCCGGTGTCCAGCTCGGTCTCGGACGTGACCGTCGTCGTGGTGGTGTCCTCCTGGACGGTTCCGTCCAGGAATTCGGTTTCGGTGGGCGTAGACATAGCGATCTCCCTCCCCTGAGAATCTGTCGCGGCCGTGCAAACGACTCGCGCCACTGCGCTGAGTCATGTTCGGCGGACCCCTCGTACCGCTCGAACAGGGCAATGGTGGCACAACGGCCTAGTGATCGTGACCGAATTCCTCACATCACGTAGATGGCTTGCCGATCGGGTGGGTGGGGCGGCGCAATATTCACCCGTCCGAGTAACTCGTTGGCAGCGTTGACGATCATCGACTCACGGCGGTCTCGCGCACCAGGTGCGACAGCTTCTCCGGGTTGCGCACGGCGTACAGCCCGGTGATGAGGCCGCCGTCGACGCGCACCGCCACCACGGTGTCGATCTCGCCGTCGAGCCGCATGACCAGAGCCGGGTGGCCGTTGACCTGCACCGGCCCCATCGACGCCCGGTCACCGACCTTGGCCAGGCCGCCGGCCAGCAGGCGGGCCACCCGGTCGGCGCCCACGACGGCCCGCAGCACGGCCTGCTTGACCCCGCCGCCGTCGCCCACCAGGACCACGTCGGGCGCGAGGAGGTCGAGCAGGCCCTGGAGGTCGCCCGTCTCGACGGCCCGCTGGAACGCGGCGAGCGCGGCGTGGGTCTCGGCCGGGGAGGCGACGTCGCGCGGGCGGCGGGCGGCGACGTGCGCCCGTGCCCGGTGGGCGATCTGGCGCACGGCGGCGGGGGTCTTGTCGACGGCCGCGGCGATCTCGTCGTAGTCGAGGTCGAACACCTCGCGCAGCACGAACACCGCCCGCTCGGTCGGGCCGAGCGTCTCCAGCACCAGCAGCATGGCCATGGACAGGCTGTCGGCCAGCTCGACGTCCTCCGCCACGTCGGGCGAGGTCAGCAGCGGTTCGGGCAGCCAGGAGCCGACGTAGGACTCCTTGCGCCTGCCGAGCGCGCGCAGCCGGGTCAACGCCTGGCGGGTGGTGATCCGCACCAGGTACGCGCGCTGGTCCCGCACCGCGGCGAGGTCCACCGTCGCCCACCGCAGCCACGTCTCCTGGAGGACGTCCTCCGCGTCGGCGGCGGACCCGAGCATCTCGTAGGCGACGGTGAACAGCAGGTTCCGGTGGGCGACGAACGCCGCCGTGGCGGGGTCGGGGCGCTCGTCCTCGCCCCTGACCGCGTCGTGACCCTCTCGCACCATCGGTTCCCGTCCCTCCGCTCTGCGACTGCGTCACCACCAGACGCCGCGCCCCGCCGGTTCGTGACAGCACGGTCGCACCGAGTCGGGCGTCGCCGCCGTGACACCGGTCACGCCACCGTCCCGGTCGACGTCCCGGGAACCCCGGCGCGACCGACCGCGTCGGACCGGCCGTGGCACTCGGCTCGGTGGTGACCCGCATGGCGGTGGTGGTGGCGCTCGTCGTCGCGGTGGTGGCGTTCGACCCCGCCACGTCCGGCGCGTGCGCGTGCGGCGCGTTCGTCGCGAACGACGAGCTGCGCCCGCAGCAGGAGACCGCGCTGGTGGAGCTGACCGGCCGCACCGAGTCGATCACCGTGTCGGTGCGGGCGCGGTCCGAGGCGACCGAGGCGGCGTTCCTGATGCCGGTGCCGGCCCGCGCCCGGTTCGAGGTGGCCGACGGCGAGCTGTTCACCGAGCTGGACCGGATCAGCCGCCCGGACGTCGTGGTGCGGAGGGTGACCGGGGACGGCGCCGGCGCACCTCCCGGGGCCGACCGCGCCGCCACCGTCGTCGACCACGTCGAGGTCGGGCCCTACGAGGTCGCCCAGCTCTCGGGCACCGACACCACCGCCGTGACCGACTGGCTGGGCGAGCACGACTTCACCCTGCCCGCCGACCTGGGCGGGGCGCTCGGCCCGTACCTCGCGGAGGGCTGGCTCGTCGTCGCCGTGCGCCTGGCCCCGACCTCGGGCAGCCTCGCCGCCGGGCTGCCGCCGGTGCGGCTGTCGTTCGAGACCGACACCCCGGTCTACCCGATGCGCCTGTCCGCGACGGCCGAGGGCCCGCAGCCGCTGCGCCTGTACGTGCTGGCCGACCACCGCGTCGACGTCGGCAACCCCGCCCCCGGCGGCAGCCCGCCGGACCTCACGTTCGCGGGCGAGGTCAGGCCGGGCCCCGACCACCCCGCGCTGTCCGCGGTGGTGACCGGCACCCGGTTCCTGACCCGCTACGACGGCAGGTTCGCGCCGGCGCGGATCACCGACGACATCCGGATCACCCGTGCCGCCACCGACGAGCCCCACCGCGCGGTCGTGACCGTCACCGAGTACGCCGCCGACTCGCCGTGGTCGACGCCTGCGCTGCCGCTGGTCCTCGTGGGCGTCGCGCTGGTCGGCGGCGCCGTCGTGGCGGCGGTGGCGATCAGGCGCCGACGTACCGCGCCAGGTGCTCGCCGGTGAGCGTGGAGCGGCCGGCGACGAGGTCGGCCGGCGTTCCCTCGAAGACGACCCGACCGCCGTCGTGGCCCGCGCCGGGACCGAGGTCGATGATCCAGTCGGCGTGCGCCATGACCGCCTGGTGGTGCTCGACCACGATCACCGACTTGCCGGAGTCGACGAGCCGGTCGAGCAGCCCGAGCAGGTGCTCCACGTCCGCGAGGTGCAGGCCCGCGGTCGGCTCGTCCAGGACGTAGACGCCGCCCTTCTCGGCCATGTGGGTGGCCAGCTTGAGCCGCTGCCGCTCGCCGCCGGACAGCGTGGTGAGCGGCTGGCCGAGGGTGAGGTAGCCCAGGCCGACCTCCGCCAGCCGCGTCAGGACGGCGTGCGCGGCGGGCGTGTGCGCGTCACCGGAGCCGAAGAACTCCTGCGCCTCCGCCACCGACATCGCGAGCACCTCGCTGATGTCGCGTCCGCCGAGGTGGTACTCCAGCACCGACGCCTGGAACCGCTTGCCCTCGCACTCCTCGCAGGTGGTGGCGACCCCGGCCATCATCGCCAGGTCGGTGTAGACGACGCCCGCGCCGTTGCAGCCGGGGCACGCGCCCTCGGAGTTCGCGCTGAACAGCGCCGGCTTCACGCCGTTGGCCTTGGCGAACGCCTTGCGGATCGGTTCGAGCAGGCCGGTGTACGTCGCCGGGTTGCTCCGCCGCGAACCGCGGATCGCGCCCTGGTCGACCGACACCACGCCCTCGCCGGCCGGGATCGACCCGTGCACGAGCGAGCTCTTGCCGGACCCGGCGACACCGGTGACGACGACCAGCACCCCGAGCGGGATGTCGACGTCCACGTCGCGCAGGTTGTGCGTCGACGCGCCGCGGATCTCCAGCTTGCCGGTGGGCTCGCGGACCGCGTCCTTGAGCGACGACCGGTCGTCGAAGTGGCGGCCGGTGATCGTGCCGCTGGACCGCAACCCCTCGACGGTGCCCTCGAAGCACACCGTGCCGCCGCCCGTGCCCGCGCCGGGACCGAGGTCGACGACGTGGTCCGCGATCACGATCGTCTCCGGCTTGTGCTCCACGACCAGCACGGTGTTGCCCTTGTCCCGCAACCGGAGCAGCAGGTCGTTCATCCGCTGGATGTCGTGGGGGTGCAGCCCGATGGTGGGCTCGTCGAAGACGTAGGTCACGTCGGTCAGCGAGGAGCCGAGGTGGCGGATCATCTTGGTGCGCTGCGCCTCGCCGCCCGACAGCGTGCCCGACGGCCGGTCGAGGCTGAGGTAGCCGAGTCCGATCTCGACGAACGAGTCGAGCGTGTGCCGCAGCGCCGCCAGCAGGGGAGCGACGGACGGCTCGTCCAGCCCGCCCACCCACTCCGCGAGGTCGCTGATCTGCATGGCGCAGGCGTCCGCGATGCTGATCCCCGCGACCTTGGACGACCGGGCGCCCTCGTTCAGCCGGGTGCCGTCGCACTCGGGGCAGGTGGTGAAGGTGACCGCCCGCTCCACGAACGCGCGGATGTGCGGCTGCATCGACTCCTTGTCCTTGGACAGGAACGACTTCTGGATCTTCGGGATCAGCCCCTCGTAGGTCAGGTTCACCCCTTCGACCTTCACCTTGGTCGGCTCCCGGTGGAGGAAGTCCTGCATCTCCTTCTTGGTGAACTTGCGGATCGGCTTGTTCGGGTCGAGGAAGCCCGACTCGGCGTAGACCCGCACCGTCCAGAAGTTGTCCGACTTCCAGCCGGGGATGGTGAACGCGCCCTCCGCGATCGACTTCGAGTCGTCGTAGAGCTGGGTGAGGTCGATGTCGGAGACGTGGCCCCGGCCCTCGCAGCGCGGGCACATGCCGCCGGTGATGCTGAAGCTGCGCCGCTCCTTCACCGCCCGCCCGCCGCGCTCCACGGTGACCGCGCCCGCGCCGCTGATCGAGGCGACGTTGAACGAGAACGCCTTGGGCGAGCCGAGGTGCGGCTTGCCGAGGCGGCTGAACAGGATGCGCAGCATGGCGTTGGCGTCGGTGACGGTGCCGACCGTCGACCGCGGGTCCGCGCCGAGCCGCTGCTGGTCGACGATGATCGCGGTGGTCAACCCGTCGAGCACGTCGACGTCCGGCCGCGCCAACGTCGGCATGAACCCCTGCACGAACGCGCTGTAGGTCTCGTTGATCATCCGCTGCGACTCCGCGGCGATCGTGCTGAACACCAGCGAGCTCTTGCCCGAACCGGACACGCCGGTGAACACCGTCAACCGGCGCTTGGGGATCTCTACGCTGACGTCCTTGAGGTTGTTCTCACGCGCGCCGTGCACGCGGATCAGGTCGTGGTTGTCTGCGACGTGCGGCGCGGGCGACCGCGTCTCCGCCCTCTTGGCCATCATGGCGATCAGGCTAGGTGGGCGCCGGCTACCGCGCTTCTCGATTCCTGATCGGCCTGGTGACCTGTTTCGCCACGCACGCGGGCATGCCCTCGGTCGAGTCCGCCGCCTGCTTGCGGTAGGCGCTGGGCGGCATGCCGACCAGCTCGGTGAAGCGGGTGCTGAACGTGCCCAGGGACGAGCAGCCGACGGCGAAGCAGACCTCCGTGACGCTGAGGTCGCCGCGGCGCAGCAGCGTCATCGCGCGTTCGATCCGCCGCGTCATCAGGTAGCCGTACGGCGACTCGCCGTAGGCGAGCCGGAACTGGCGGCTGAGGTGCCCGGCCGACATGTTCACGCCGCGCGCCAGCGCCTCCACGTCGAGCGGCTGGGCGTGCTCGCGGTCGATCCGGTCGCGCACGCGGCGCAGCCGGGCGAGGTCGGCCAACTGCGGCCGGGCGGTGGTCCTGCTGGTCACACCCCCGATCGTGCCACAGCGGGTCGGGCGCGTCCCGGCCTCGGCGTCCCGGGTGGACGGGCCGACGTGTCGGAGATCGGTGATCCGGGTAGGCCTGCACGTCGACGGGGAGGTGGTGCATGGGCGAGGAGACGCTCAAGGCGGTCATCGACGTGGTGGTGACCGTGGTGGAGGCGGCCGGGGCGGGCGTCATCCTGATCGGGGCGCTGCTGGCGGTGGGCCGGTTCGTCGTGCAGGGGCTCCGGCACCGGGACGCGGCCGTGTTCACGCCGATCCGGCTGTCGTTGAGCCGGTTCCTCGTGCTCGGGCTGGAGTTCCAGCTGGCGGCCGACATCCTGCGCAGCGCGATGGCGCCGAGCTTCGCGGAGATCGGGCAGCTCGCCGCGATCGCCGCGATCCGCACCGCGCTGAACTACTTCCTCAACCGGGAGATCACCGAGGAGCAGCGCGAGGTCCACCCGACGGGCACGCCCGACGCCCGACCGGGAGCGCGTGACGACCGACCGGGGGCGCCTGACGCGGCGTGACGGCCGGTGTCACTCCGTGACCGTCGCCGCGACGATGCACGTGTCGTCCAGCGGGGTGGCGGGGACCAGGCGGGCGGTCAGCGCGCCCGGCATGTCCGCCGGGTCCAGCTCGCCGGCGAACACGCGGATCTCGTCGACCAGGCGTTGCAGGTCGTCCTCGCTGCCCTTGGTGGACGGTCTGGTCTCGATCAGGCCGTCGGTGAACAGCAGGACCGTGTCGCCGGGCGCGAGCACCATGCGCGCCGTCGCGTACACCGCGCCCGCCACGGCCCCGAGGATCGGCCCGGTGGGCCGGTCGAGCCTGGTCACGTCGCCGGACCGCAGCAGCAGCGGCGCCGGGTGACCGGCCTGGGCCCACGACAGCCTGCGCGTCGCGGGCTCGAACCGGCCGACGAACGACGAAGCCAGCGTGATGCCGTCGACGCCGGTCAGCATCCGGTTCAGCACGTCCAGGACACCGGCCGGGTCGGGGTTGGTGAGCGCCGCGCCCGTCAGCGCGTACCGCAGCTTCGCCATCGCCGCCGCGGTCGCCAGCCCGTGACCGGCCACGTCACCGATGGCGAGCAGCGTGCTGCCGTCGTCGATCGGGAACGCGTGGTACCAGTCGCCGCCCACCTCGGCCCACTGCTCGGCGGCCAGGTACCGCACGGCCACCCTCATGCCGGGCAGCTCCAGCGGCTGGCTCGGCAGCGGCAGCACGGCCGTGCGCAGCTGGTTGGCCACCTGGTGCTCCTGCGCGAACTGCTCGCTGAGGTCGAACATCCGCTTCTCCGCGCGCCGGGTCGCGGTGACGTCCTGGAGCACCACGTCCAGGCGGATCGGCCTGCCCTGCACGTCGAGCACCGGTTCCCCGATGAACCGGGCCGACTTCACCTGCCCGCCCGCCAGCAGCCGCAGCTCGGTGCCGGCGGGCTCGCCGTCGTCCAGCATCCGGCTCACGGCGTTGCGCAGGATCGGCAGGTCCTCCTCGTGGACCGAGCCCCGGATCTCGTCGAACGACATCGGCCCCAGCGCCGGGTCGCGGTCGAAGATGACGTACAGCTGCTCGGACCAGTTGATCTCGTTGGTCATGAGGTTCCACTCGCCCCAGCCGATGTTGCCCAGCCGCTGCACGCTGCGCAGCCGTTCCAGCTGGAGCGGGTCGTCGTGCTCGTGCCAGGCCATGATCAGGCCGTCGCCGAACTTGCCGACGTTGAGCGTGTACCGGGCGCGGGGCGGCATGCCGGGCGAGTTCTCGTGGTAGTCCAGCGGTCCGACGATCTCCCGCACGCCGGTGCGCAGCACCCGGTGGTAGGCGGCCCACAGCTCGGTCCCCGCGATCATCGGGTAGGACGTGAGGATGCTCCGGCCGACGAGCTGCTGGTACCGCCTGCCCGCGATGTCGACGGCGTCGGGGCTGGCCGCGTCGTAGCGGAAGTCGACGACCTCGCCCGCCTCGTTGTGGATGGCGCCGAGCAGCGTGACCGAGCCGGGCAGCACGTCGAGCAGGTGCTGGGCCCACAGCGTCCAGTTGCGGGTCCGGGAGGGCGCCTCCGCGCTCAGCAGCACCAGCAGCGTGGAACCCGCCGCCCGGACGAGCACCTCCAGCTCCCACTGCTCGTCGGGCGTGAAGTCGTGCCGGTCCTCCCACAGCAGGCCGACGACGCCCGCGATGCGGGTCTGGTCGTGGAACGGCAGCCACGCGCGCGAGCTCCACGGGTGGTCCGGGTCACCGATCAGCACGTACCGCTCGCGGGCCAGGTTGACGTCGGTCATCCACTGGGGCAGCCCGGTGCGCACCGATTCGAGGACGCCCGTCGTGAGCTGCAACGGCACCCGCTGCCACTCCAGCCTGACCTTGGTGGGCACGTTCGCCCCGGCCTCCAGCCGCAGCCCTCCGTCGGGCTCCACGAGGTAGATCAGCACGCCGTCGCACCCGGAGTGCTCGCGGACCAGCTCGGCCAGCTCGGTCGGGTCGGACGCCGTGCCGACCGCGGCCAGCGCC
>NZ_JBFAAX010000268.1:0-7913 GCF_040639995.1 Actinosynnema sp. NPDC023658
CGACTGGCGGGTGTCGTTGCGCAGCAGCGCCATGGCCGGGTCCGCCGAGGGCACGAACCTGCACGTCCGCGAGCACCACGCGGAGGCGGACGCGGACGTGGTGCTGGCGTTGGACACGCGGCAGGACGTCGTCGCGGACCTGGGCGAGTGGGCGTCGCCGGGGCGTGCGGCGGGAAGTCACTCGGTCGGCTGGTCGCTGGGGGAGTGGTCGCTGGCGTCGCGCGGCACGACGGTCCGGCCCGGCGGCAGCCTCGACCTGGCGGTGCGGGCGGCGGCGTCGCTCGCGGCGGGGTACCTGCGGCAGGGCGACCGGGTGGGCCTGGTCGACCTGGGCCGGCCGCAGCTCGGCGCGCGGGCGGGCGTGGGGCGGCGGCAGCTGCTGCGGCTGCGCAACCAGCTCGTGGTGTGCGCGCGGTCGGCGGGGTGGGCGCAGCGGCCCGTGCTGCGGCCCGAGCAGGTGCCGCACGGCGCGCTGGTGGTCGTGCTGTCGCCGTTCCTGGACGCCGAGGTGGTGGAGCTGGCCGTGCACGCCGCGCGGCGCGGCAACCTGGTGCTGGCGGTGGACGTGCTGCCGACGCCGTTGCGGGCCGACCCGGACACGCCGTGGGGCGACAGCGCGGCGAAGGTCATCGCGTTGGAGCACCACGTGCGGCTGGAGGCGATGCGGCAGCACGGCGTGGCGGTGCTGCCGTGGGGTGCGCCGATCGCCGGCGCGCTGAGGGGCGCCCGCACCGGCAGGAGGCTGTCCCGGTGACACGAGCGTTGAACTCAGGGGTCCTGGACGTAGGACTCTCGCGACGTGGACGTAGGACTCTCGCGAGAGTCCTACGTTCGGAACGCGCGTGTCCTGCGTTCAAGACGCCTGAGTTGAGCGTTGGGGAGGGGGCGTGGTGAGGGTGGAGCTGGGGGCGGGGCTGCCCGGGTGGGTGTTGCGGGCCGCGATCGGGGTCGTGGCGGCCGCGGTGACCGGGGTGCTCGCGGCCAACGGGGTGGAACCGGTCGGGCTCGCCCTGTACGGGCTGCTGGTGGTGGCGGCGATGGCCATCCCGGCGTCCGCCGCGGCCGCGCTGGTCATCGGCTACCCGGCGGCGGCGATCGTGGTCGTCAGCGACGAGCCGTCGTGGCCCAGCGTGTTCGCCCTGGTCGTGCTCCTGCACTTGTTGCACCTTTTGTCCGCCTATGCGGCAATCCTCCCGCTCGACTCCCGACTTCACCTGAACGCACTAAAGGCACCCGCCAAGAGGTTCGTCGCAATGCAACTCTGCGTGCTCGTCGTGGGTGCCGCGGTGCTCCTGTTGCCGGGCGGCCGAACGGACGAAGCGGTCGAGGTGGTCGGCCTCGCCTGCGCCGTCGGACTGGTCGTCGGAGTGGTCCTGCTGATGCGCCGGAAGAGCTGAGGAACGACCCCCTCCGGCTCAGCTCGCGCTGAGCGTCTGGATCGTTCCTCTCAGCACGTTCACCTCCACGCGCAGGTCAGCGGCGGGGTGTCCGCAATCACCCGGCGACCGTGGTCACAACGGGCCTCGTCGATGCGCAGGAAAGCCCCACCCGGTGCGACCATATGTGTATGGCTGCTGTGAAGTCGCAACCCACACGGATCGTGATTGTCGGCGGTGGGTACGTCGGCATGTACACCGCGCTGGGATTGCAGAAGAAGCTGCGTTCCGGCGAGGCGTCCGTCACGGTGATCGACCCCCAGCCGCACATGACCTACCAGCCGTTCCTCCCCGAGGCGGCGGCCGGTTCCATCGAGCCCCGGCACGTCGTCGTGCCCCTGCGCAAGGTCCTCAAGCGCTGCCACGTCGTCACCGGTCGCGCGACCCGGATCGAGCACGAGCGCAAGGCCGTCACGGTCGAGCTCGCGGACGGCCACGTCGAGGAGTTCGAGTACGACGTGCTCGTCTCGGCGCTGGGCGCGATCTCGCGGACCCTGCCCATCCCCGGCCTGCCCGAGGTCGGCATCGGCATGAAGACCATCGGCGAGGCCATCTACCTGCGCAACCACGTGCTGTCGCGGCTCGACCAGGCGGCCAGCACGAACGACCCGGACCTGCGCAGGCGGCTGCTGAGCTTCGTGGTCATCGGCGGCGGGTTCGCGGGCATCGAGACGCTGGCGGAGCTGGAGGACATGGCCCGCTACGCGCTGCGCTACTACGAGGGCCTCGAGCAGTCGGACATGCACTGGGTGCTGGTCGAGGCCACCGGCCGGATCATGCCCGAGGTGAGCGCGCGGCTCGGCGTCTACACCGTCGAGCAGCTCGAGAAGCGCGGCATCAAGTGCTACCTCGACACGCGCGTCAAGAGCATGGAGGGCGGCCACGTCGTCCTGGACGACGGCACCGAGTTCGACTCGGACACCATCATCTGGACCGCGGGCATGAAGGCCAACCCGATGCTGCGCAACACCGACCTGCCGCTCGACGAGCGCGGTCGCGTGCGGTGCACGGCGGCCATGCAGGTCGTCGGCCTGCCGGGCGTCTGGGCGGCGGGCGACTGCTCGGCCGTGCCGGACCTGTCGCGCACCGAGGAGGACCCGACGGCGACCTGCGTGCCCAACGCGCAGCACGCCATCCGCCAGTCGAAGCTGCTGGCGAACAACATCGTCGCCTCCCTGCGCGGCAAGCAGCCCAAGGACTACTTCCACAAGTACCTGGGCTCGGTCGCGGGCCTCGGCCTCTACAAGGGCGTGGCCGACGTGTTCGGCCTGCGGTTCAAGGGCGTCGTCGCCTGGTTCATGCACCGCAGCTACCACGTCATGTTCATGCCCACGGTCAACCGCAAGTTCCGGGTGTTCGTGGACTGGACGCAGGCGCTGTTCTCGGGCCGCGAGGTCGTCGCCCTCGGTCAGATCCACGAGCCGAAGGCCGAGTTCGACCGCGCCACCAAGAGCTGATCGCGGACGGCTCCGCGCACGCTGCGCCGTTCGGTTGCGGCACGCGTGGGGCCGTTCGGTCCAGCCCTCCCGTGTGCGCCCCCGTTCGGGCTAACGAACCGTCCGTCGCCTTGACATTGCGTAACGTGAACCCGAGAATACAGCTGGTGTATCGCCTGAATGTGTGATGCATCAGTGGGGAGAGAGGTGACCGCGATGTCTCTCGAGGAGCTGGCCGCACAGCTTCGCCGCGGTGAGATCGAGGATCGTGCGCTGGCGGAGTACTCCGCGGAGTACGCCACCGCCGAAAAGCGTTTTTGCAGCAAGAAAGACGACTGAGCATGACCGTCTCCGGGTGGGGGAACGAGACCGTTCCCCCACCCGAGGCCGTCAGACCGGCCAAAACGCCCCCGCTGCTGCTCCAGGGCCAGGACTACCTCTTCCGGTCGCACCCGAAGTGCCTGGACTTCCAGGAGCAGGTGCACCGGCTCGGCATGGTCGACGAGGGCGACGGCAGCCCCGTGCCCTGTGTGCTGGTCCTCGCCCGCGCCGCCGACATGGAGATGAACGAGCTCTCCATCGCCCTGGCCGAGCGCGGCATCCGGATGGCCCGCATCGACGCCGACCGCTCGGCCGACCTGCCGCTCACCGTCTACACCGACCAACCCCTGCTGGAGCTCGACCGCTGGCTGCTGCGCCCCCTGCTGGTGTGGCGCAGGCACTTCGAGATGTCCGCGCTGCCCGTCGAACCCGGCACGCTGGCCGGCGCGTACGCCGTGGACCAGTGGGGCGCGGTCGCCGACTGGCTGTCCAGCCGGGGCGACTGGACGCACGTCAACCCGAGCCGCAGCACCTCCCACCTCAACCGGCTGACCCAGCTCGCGGACGCCGCCGCGTTCGGGCTGCGCGTGCCGCGCACCACGGTGACCACCCGACCCGGCCGCACCCGGCCCGGCGGCGGTCGGTGCATCGTCAAGACCTCGGGCCGCCACCTGCTCGAACCGCGCCCCGGCATGCAGCACGGCCTGTTCCCGCGCCCGCTGGAGACCAGCCGCTCCGGCGACGTCCCCGAGTCCGCGCCGGTCATCGTGCAGGAGTACGTCCCCTCCGACACCGAGCTGCGGGTGTTCGTGGTCGGTGAGCGGTGCCTGGCGTTCCAGGTCGACAAGCTCGACCCGGCGCAGCTGTGGGTGGACCCCGAGGCGGTCCGCGTCACGCCGGTGGACGTCCCGAGCGGCCTGACCGACCGGCTGCTCGCGCTGGCGAGGCACTGGCGGCTCCAGGTGGCCGCGTTCGACCTGCTGGTCACCGGCAACGACCACGTGTTCCTGGAGGTCAACGTCAACTGCGACTGGCGGTGGTTCGAGCACCGGGCCGCGGACTCGCGCGTGTCCGACGCGGTGCACGACTGGGTGGCGGCGCGCTTCAAGGAGCTGCTGGGTGCGGGTAAAGGTCGCTGAGCACGCGACGCTGTTCTACCAGGACGGCGCCGTGGTGTGGGACGACTACCTCCACCACCGGCAGTTCGCGATCAGCGAGACCGCCGAGCTGCTGTGCCGCAAGTTCACCGAGTTCACCGACGTCGACGTGCTGCTCGCGCCCTTGGCCGAGGCGGACCGGGCGGCGCTGCGCAAGGTGCTCGACGAGCTGGTCGAGGCCGGTGTGCTGATCGTGGAGGGCTCCCCCGGGCACGACGAGGAACGCCGCCTGCTGGCCGGGTGGCGCGAGTGGGGCACGTCGGCGCGGCACTTCCACTTCGCCAGCCGCACCCTCGCGGACGCGCCGTACCAGCCCACCGAGGACCACGACGCGGTGCTGGACGCCAAGCTGACCGCCGAACCGCCCCCGGCGCCGTTCCGCAGCCTCGGCCGCACGGCGGTGCTGCTGCCGTCCCTCCAGGGCAGCCCGCGGTGGGCCGGGGCGGGGCTGCTCGACGTGCTGCTGACCCGCCGCACCACCCGCGAGTTCGGCCCGGGGTCGCTGTCGTTGACGCGGGTGGCCGAGCTGCTGGCCGTGCTGGCCGGCCCGTCGCCCGCGCGGCCGCGGATCGGGAGGTCCGGCACGGTGTTCAAGACCAGCCCGTCCGGCGGCGGGCGTCACCCGGTCGAGCTGTACGCGCACGTGCGCTCGGTCGAGGCGCTGGAGCCGGGCTGGTACCACTACGACGGCCGCGCGCACGCGCTGGAGCCCGTCGGGGTGACGTGGACCCCGGACGAGATGGCGGCCGCCGCGGGTGATCAGGACTGGGTCGGCCAGGCGCCGTTGGTCCTCGCGTACACCGGCGTGCTCGAACGGACCAGATGGCGTTACGACACGTCACGTGCCTACCGCGTTGTGCAAATGGATGTGGGACATCTGTCCCAAACTGCTTATCTGGTTGCTACGGCAATGGGTTTTGGTATCGGCTTCACCGCAGCATTGCGGGATCAGCTCGTCGAACAAGCTCTCGGCTGTGACGCTTATCACGAAGTCGTACTTGGCATGAGCGCCTTGGGTCCATTACCCGAATGAGCGCAATAGCGGATCGCATTGAGCCGTGCGGGGGACTTCTTGTGAACCGGCCCCACGAACGCTCGGTAACGGCTTAGGCTCCCCGCTGCCCCCGTAGCCCAACCGGTAGAGGCAGGCTCCTTAAAAGAGTCACAGTACGGGTTCGAATCCCGTCGGGGGCACGTTCGGCGCCGCATTGACTTCACCCATCTGCCGGGTGAACACGACGCTGTGCCCGTGCCAGTCGGTATCACGTCACCCGATCGGGCTCACGAACTCCGATCCGGTGCACCACGAACGGCACAGCGGACCGGTCGATCGCGAGCCCGACCGGATGACCGGGGCGGTTCAGGCCGCGCGCGTGCGGACCCATTCCGAGACGACCTCGTCCAGCACGGCCAGCGGCAGCGGACCACCGCCCAGCAGCACGTCGTGGAAGTCGCGGATGTCGAAGCGCTCGCCCAGCGCCCCCTCGGCCGCCGACCGGATCCGCAGGATCTCCAACCGGCCGACCATGTAGGCCAGGGCCTGACCGGGTGCGGCGATGTAGCGGTCGACCTCGTTCTCGATCTCCACGAGCGCCAGCGGCGTGTTCGCCAGCAGGTAGTCGACGGCCTGCGTGCGGCTCCACCCGTGCGCGTGCAGCCCGGTGTCCACCACGAGCCGCCCGGCGCGCATGGAGTCCATCGCGAGCATCCCGAGCCGCGCCACGTCGTCGGAGTACAGGCCCATCTCGTCGGCCAGCCGCTCGGTGTAGAGGCCCCAGCCCTCCAGGTAGGCGGTCACGTGCGCGACCCGCCGCAGCATCGGCAGCTCGGTGAGCTGCTGCGCCAGCGCGATCTGGAAGTGGTGGCCCGGCACGGCCTCGTGGAACGCGATGGCCTCGGCCTGGTAGCGGAACCGCTCCTGCACCCGGTAGGTGTTCGCGTAGTAGGTGCCGTGCCGCAGCCCGTCCGCCGAGGGCGGCGAGTAGTAGGCGATCG
Source organism: Actinosynnema sp. NPDC023658 (assembly GCF_040639995.1). Lineage (NCBI taxonomy): Bacteria > Bacillati > Actinomycetota > Actinomycetes > Pseudonocardiales > Pseudonocardiaceae > Actinosynnema > Actinosynnema sp. NPDC023658. Next base: position 6,346 of record NZ_JBFAAX010000268.1, read on the forward strand.
GCGCACCGGGCGCGTCGGACGCGGGCACCGGCTCCACCCGGCAGCGCTGCTCGGGTACCCGGCCGAACCACCGCGGCGCGGCCTGCTCGGCCCTGGTCACGGCCTCGCGCGCGGCGGTGATCAGCTCGTCCTCGCTGGTCCAGCGCAGCGCCGGGTCGGTGCGCATCCGCTCCAGGACCTCGGGGACGTCGGAGGTGCCGAACACCCGCGCGCCCAGCTCGGCGTACTCGTGGGCCAGCCCGGCCATCACGTCCAGGCCGGTCCGGTGCAGCTCCTCGGGCGTGCGGCCGGTCGTCGTCTGCACCCGCGCCAGCGCCGCGTACGCGACATCGCCGCCGGGCAGGTGGCTCAGGCCCGCGCGGTCCTCCGAGCGGCCCTGGATGCCCGCCACCACGTCCCGGTAGGCGGCGAACGCGGGCCGCACCACGTCGGCCAGCAGGCGCTCCCGCCGGGTCGTGAACTCCTCGCCGCCGGCCGGCCGGGCCAGCGGGTCCTCCTCGGCGGCCAGGTAGCGGTCCAGGTGCGCCACGGCCGCGTCGACGAGGTGCTGCACCGGCGCGCGGCCCGCCGCCGAGCCCGCGAGGTGCCGCTCCGCGACGCGGCGCAGGAAGTCGGGGATCGCGGCCAGCCGGTCCAGGTAGGCCCGCTCGGACTCCGGCCCGGACAGCACGGTCGTCGGCATGATCGACAGCAGCTCGCCCGCCGGCGCGAAGAACGAGTCGGTGATCGTGTACTCGACGCCCAGCGCGTCGATCAGGTCGACGACCGTCTGGGCCTGCTGGATCACCACCGCACGCGTCACCGGGTCGTCGTCCTCGGGCAGCGCGCGCGCCCGGTCGGCGATGTCCAGCGCCCGCGCCCGCGCGGCCTCCTCGGTCTCCGCCCGGTAATCGGGCAGCAGGTGGTCGTACCCCGGCACGCCGTAGACGGTCGCGCCCAACGGCGCCTGCGTGAACATCAGGTCGAGCAGTTCGTCGGCCAACTCCGCGGTCGTGCCCATGCGCACCCCCTGGTCGTCGTGGAACCAAGATGGTACTTAGGCTAAGAAACGATTTACACCCGGTCCAAATAGGCCAGCACCGCGCGCACCCGCCGGTTGTCGTCCTCGGACAACGGCAGGTCCAACTTGCCGAAGATGTTCGCGATGTGTTTGCCGACGGCTTTCTCGGTGACGAACAGCCGACCGGCGATCGCGCCGTTGGAACGGCCCTCCGCCATCAGCGACAGCACTTCCCGCTCGCGCGGCGTCAACGTGGTCAGCGGCTGGTCCCGCGCGCCGCGCGCGAGCAGTTGGGTGATGACCTCGGGATCCATCGCGGTGCCGCCCGCGGCGACCCGGCGAATGGCGTCCACGAACTGCTTCACGTCCGACACCCGGTCCTTGAGCAGGTACCCGACGCCGCCGGCGCGGTCGGAGAGCAGCTCCCGCGCGTACAGCTGCTCCACGTACTGCGAGAGCACCAGGATCGGCAGCCCCGGCACCCGCTTGCGGGCCTCGATCGCGGCCCGCAGACCCTCGTCGGTGAACGTCGGCGGCAGCCGCACGTCGACCACCGCCACGTCCGGGC
>NZ_JBFAAX010000269.1:0-7869 GCF_040639995.1 Actinosynnema sp. NPDC023658
GCCGCGCTGAGCGTTCAACTCGGGGTGCACGAACGTAGGACTCTCGCGGTCTGGACGTAGGACTCTCGCGCGCTGGAGGTAGGACTCTCGGCGCGTGGAGGTAGGACTCTCGACGGGTCAGTCGGGGAGGACCACGGAGACGATGCCGGCCAGGTGGGCCAGGCGGGCCACCTCGGCGGCGCGGAACATCGGCCCGCCCGGACGGCCCACGAGCAGCACCCGGTCCGGCTTGCCCAGCGGGGTGGCGGCCAGCTCGGTGCCCAGCTCCTGCCAGGTCGCCGGCACCCAGTCGTCCTCGCCGTCCAGCACGGTCGCGCGGGCCAGCGGCAGCCACGGCGGCGTCTCCAGCCGGGTCTCCGGGGCGGCCGACGACGAGGTGAGCCGACGCGCCTTGCTGCCGTCCCACGCCACCACCACCGCCCAGCCCGCCCGGATGATCTTGGGCACGCCCTCGGTGAACACCGCGAGGCCGGTCTTCGGCTCCTCCGCGACCTCCTCCACCAGCTCCAGCTCGCGGTGGGTGTCCAGCACTCCCGCGTACGGCCGGACCGCGTCCACCTCGACGCCCTCGATGGACTCCGCGGCGGTGATCAGCACGTCGGGCAGCCGCCCGGAGGGCAGTTCGACCACCAGGTCGTCGATGGCCAGGCCCGCACCGCGCTCCACCACGTCCACGCTGAGTATGTCGGCCCCGATCTCACCGAGCGCGGAGGCGACCGCGCCCAGTGCGCCGGGACGGTCCGGGAGCTGGACCCGGAGCAGGAAGGACACGGTGCACGCCTCCAAAGGCCGTGGTGGTTCGTCGGCGTGGAAACTCGCCGGTCGATGATTCTCGCAGACGCAGGATCGCTGTCCGACCCACCGGCCGCGTTGCGCGCGGGTAAAATCGCGCACCCCCGCGCGCGAGCGCGGGTAACCCGGTCGGAGGTCGGCCTGACCAGCCAATAGACTCGGCAGGTCCAAGAATCCGAACATCCGACCCACGGGGGTTGACGAGGTGCCCAGCATCTCCCGCGACGAGGTCGCGCACCTGGCCCGCTTGGCGAGGCTCGCCGTCACCGACGACGAGCTGGACCTGTTCGCCGGCCAGTTGGACGTGATCCTGCAGTCGGTGGCCACGGTGGGCGACATCGCCACCGCGGACATCCCGCCCACTTCGCACGCCGTTCCGCTGACCAACGTGTTCCGCGAGGACGTGGTGCGTCCCAGCCTCGGTCAGCAGCAGGCGCTCGCGGGCGCCCCCGCCGCCGAGGACGGCCGCTTCCGCGTGCCCCGCATCCTGGGGGAGGAAGCATGAGCGACCTGATCCGCAGCACCGCGGCCGAGCTGGCCGCCAAGATCGCGAGCCGCGAGGTCTCCGCGGTGGAGGTCGCGCAGGCCCACCTCGACCGGATCGGTGAGGTCGACGGCGCGGTCAACGCGTTCCTGCACGTCGACACGGAGGGTGCGCTCAGGGCCGCCCGCAAGGTCGACGAGGACATCGCCGCCGGCGCGCAGGTCGGTCCGCTGGCCGGTGTGCCGATCGCGCTCAAGGACGTGCTCACCACCGAGGGCGTGCCGACCACGGTCGGTTCGAAGATCCTCGAGGGCTGGGTGCCGCCCTACGACGCCACGGTCACCCGCAGGCTGAAGGAAGCCGGCGTGGTGATCCTCGGCAAGACCAACATGGACGAGTTCGCGATGGGCTCGTCCACCGAGAACTCGGCCTACGGACCGACCCGCAACCCGTGGGACCTCGACCGCATCCCCGGCGGCTCGGGCGGTGGCTCGGCGGCGGCGCTGGCCGCGTTCGAGGCGCCGCTGTCGATCGGCACGGACACCGGCGGCTCGATCCGCCAGCCCGGCTCGGTCACCGGCACGGTCGGCGTGAAGCCGACCTACGGCGGCGTGTCGCGGTACGGGCTGGTGGCGTTCTCGTCGTCGCTGGACCAGGCCGGTCCGTGCGCCCGCACGGTGCTGGACGCGGCCCTGCTGCACGAGGTCATCGCCGGTCACGACCCGATGGACTCGACGTCGATCGACGCGCCCGTCCCGCCGGTGGTGGCGGCCGCGCGCGAGGGCGCCTCGGGCGACCTGTCCGGTGTCCGCGTCGGCGTGGTGACGCAGTTCAGCGGCGAGGGCTACCAGCCGGGCGTGCTGCGCAGCTTCGAGGCGGCCGTGGCGCAGCTCAAGCAGCTGGGCGCGGAGGTCGTCGAGGTGTCGTGCCCGAGCTTCGACTACGCGCTGCCCGCGTACTACCTGATCGCGCCGAGCGAGGCGTCGTCCAACCTGGCCCGCTTCGACGCGATGCGCTACGGCATCCGCGTGGGCGACGACGGCACGCGCAGCGCCGAGGAGGTCATGTCGCTGACCCGCGAGGCCGGGTTCGGGCCCGAGGTGAAGCGGCGCATCATGATCGGCACGTACGCGCTGTCGTCGGGCTACTACGACGCCTACTACGGCTCGGCGCAGAAGGTGCGCACGCTCATCAGCCGCGACTTCGACGCCGCGTTCGCCACGGTGGACGTGCTGGTCTCCCCGACCACGCCGACCACCGCGTTCCCGATCGGTGAGCGCACCGGCGACCCGATGGCGATGTACAAGGCGGACCTGTGCACGATCCCGGCGAACCTGGCCGGCAACGCCGCCATGAGCGTCCCCAGTGGACTGTCCGACGAGGACGGGCTGCCGGTGGGGCTGCAGATCATGGCGCCGGCGCTGCAGGACCACCGGATGTACCGGGTGGCGGCGGCGTACGAGGTGGCGCGTGACGCGGCGCTCGGCGCACCGGTGATCCACGGCGTGCCCCAGTTGGCGGGTGCCCGGTGAGGGGCGGCCCGGTGGGGAAGGTCCGGACGGCCCTCGCGCTCGTCGGCGCCGCGGGTGCCGCCACCAGCGCCTTCTCCACGCTGAAGTCGGCTCGCGGCAAGAACGACAAGCTCGCGCTGGTCAACGCGGCGGCGAGCATCCTGGTGGCGATCACCGGCGCGGCGCTGGCCGCGCGGGGTCTGCGGAAGGACGGGAAGGCATGACGTCGGTGCACGAGCTGATGGACTACGCCGAGGTCATCGAGCGCTTCGACCCGGTGCTCGGCCTCGAGGTGCACGTCGAGCTGCACACCAGCACGAAGATGTTCTGCGGCTGCGCGAACGTCTTCGGCGGCGAGCCGAACACGCAGGTCTGCCCGGTCTGCCTCGGCATGCCCGGCGCGCTGCCCGCGGTCAACGGCAAGGCGGTGGAGTCGGCCATCCGGATCGGGTTGGCGCTCAACTGCGAGATCGCGGAGTGGTGCCGGTTCGCCCGGAAGAACTACTTCTACCCGGACATGCCGAAGAACTTCCAGACCTCGCAGTACGACGAGCCGATCGCGTTCAACGGCTTCCTCGACGTGACGCTGGACGACGGCTCGCTGTTCCGGGTCGAGATCGAGCGCGCGCACATGGAGGAGGACACCGGCAAGTCGCTGCACGTCGGCGGCTCGGACGGCCGCATCCACGGCGCGGAGCACTCGCTGCTGGACTACAACCGGGCGGGCGTGCCGCTGATCGAGATCGTCACCAAGCCGATCACGGGCACCGGCGAGCGGGCGCCCGAGGTGGCGCGCGCCTACGTCACCGCGCTGCGCGACCTGCTGAAGGCGCTCGACGTGTCGGACGTGCGGATGGACCAGGGGTCGCTGCGCTGCGACGCCAACGTGTCGCTGATGGCGAAGGACGCGACCGAGTTCGGCACGCGCACCGAGACGAAGAACGTCAACTCGCTGCGCAGCGTCGAGCGGGCGGTGCGGTTCGAGATGACGCGGCAGGCGGCGGTGCTGGCGTCCGGCGGCTCGATCACGCAGGAGACCCGGCACTTCGACGAGTCGACCGGCGGCACGTCGTCGGGTCGCACGAAGGAGACCGCGGAGGACTACCGGTACTTCCCGGAGCCCGACCTGGTGCCCATCGCGCCGTCGCGCGAGTGGGTGGAGGAGCTGCGCGGGACGCTGCCGGAGCTGCCGTGGGAGCGCCGCAAGCGGGTGCAGGAGGAGTGGTCGCTGACCGACGCCGAGCTGCGCGACCTGGTCAACGCCGGTGCGGTGGACCTGGTGACGGCCACGGTCGAGGCGGGTGCGACGCCCGCCGAGGCCCGGTCGTGGTGGGTGGCCTACCTGACCAAGGAGGCCAACGCCCGCGGCGTCGAGCTGGCGGAGCTGGGCATCACGCCGGCGCAGATCGCGCGGGTGATCGCGCTGGTCAACGCCGGTGAGCTGACCAACAAGCTGGCGCGCGAGGTCGTGACCGGCGTGCTGGAGGGCGAGGGCGAGCCGGAGGCCGTCGTCGAGGCGCGCGGGTTGAAGGTCGTCTCGGACGACTCGGCGCTGGAGCAGGCGGTGGACGAGGCGCTGGCCGCGCAGCCGGACGTGGCGGCGAAGATCCGCGACGGCAAGGTGGCCGCGGCGGGTGCGATCGTCGGCGCGGTGATGAAGGCGACGAAGGGTCAGGCGGACGCCAAGCGCGTGCGTGAGCTGATCATCGCCCGCTGCTCGTAGGGAACGGTCCGGCGGTGGGGTGGGGCGGCACGTCGTCCCACCCCACCGCCGTTTCACGTCCGGCGCACGGCGGTCCACTCGCGAGCGGTCCACTCGCGATCCGTCCCACCCGGACACCGTTGGTCACCGTCCCGGGACGGCCCGTGTCCGAACGGGATTCGCCTCGCCGCGACTGATTCCACGTCGCGAGGACCGGGTGGCGTCGCCTTATTGCGGACCCCGGATGCCTGCGCTCTGTTAACGCGTTCGCCCATTCGAGTGGTAACGGTTTCGGGGCTGCCGGTGCGGTGCTGGTCAGCGAAGCTCAAGATCGGCCCGTTGGTAGCGCTCGGTGAATTTCCTCCGCTCAGATGCGTCCATCTGTGTCAGTCTTGAGCCGTTCGGGAGCGTCGGGGGCCACCGAACCGACCGGAACAACCGCAGCAGTTACCCCGTTCAGGGGTCCCGTTGTAGGGGAGGCAACGCCATGTCTCGAACCGATCCGAAGCTCGTCGCCGAGATCGACGCCATCGAGGACGACCTGGTCGAGGTGACCGACACGTCCACCGAGGTCCAGCTCCTCGTGGGTGGTGGTGTCGAACCGACCGGCGGCCCGTACAAGCCGACCACGGACGAGCCGCTCGCGACCGTCGACCCGCTGGTGAAGCCGATGGGCGGCCCCTACAAGCCGACCGGCGACCCCGAGACCAACGGCGGCCCCTACAAGCCGACCACCGACGAACCCGCGGCGGCCACCCAGGCCGGCTGACGACCGCGTCAGCGGTGTCCGACCCCTCGAATGCCGCCGGCCACGTGCCGGCGGCATTCGCCTTGCCCGCTGTGATCTGATATGTCCGTGCCTGCGCAAACCCCCGTTCGCAGATCACGCGGGCCGCGCGGCCCCGCGGGACCTGACCGGGCGGTCGCGCTGGCCCGGCGGTTGCACCGCGGCGCGCTGGACGCGGCCACCGCCGACCGGCACCCGGCCGCCATGCGGCAGATGCGGCGGGGCCTGGCGCTGCTGGAGACACCGGGGATCGACCCGCAGGAACGGCTGGAAGTCCGCACCCGGCTGCGCAACACGCTGGCGTTCTGCCTGGCCGAGACGGGCAACGTCGACGACGGCCTCACCCAGCTCGCGGGCGTCGACGCGGAGCTCGCCGGGCTGCGCGACGAGGCGCTGCGCGCCCACCTGTCCACCCTGGTCAACCTCAACCGCGCCGCCCTGCTGTGCCGGGTGGGCCGCATCGACGAGGGCATCGCCCAGCTCGACCGGGAGATCGACCGCAGCGAACGGCGCCTCGCCGCGCACGCCGACCCCGAAGCCGTCGACCTGCTCGCGCTGGCCCTGTCCAACCGGGGCAACGCGCACGGCGAGGTCCACCGCCACGACAAGGCCGTCCGCGACCTCAACCGGGCCGTCGAGCTCGCGGAGGGCCACGACCTGCCGCTGCGCGCCGCGATCGCGAAGCACGCGCTGGGCAACGCGGTGCAGCGCGCCGGTGACATCCCGGCCGCCCTGCGGCACTACCACGAGGCCAACCGGGCGTTCCAGGAGCTCGAACCGGGGCTGCTGCTGAGGCTGCGCATCGACCAGGCGGAGGCGATGATCAGCGTCGGCCTGGCCGACGAGGCGGGCCGGTTGCTGGACGAGGTGCTGCCCGAGCTGCGCCGCCAGCGCATCGGGCAGGACGTCGCCGAGGCCGAGCTGTTCCGCGCGGCGGCGGCGCTGCAGGACGGGGACCTGGTGCTGGCCCGGCGGATGGCCACCTCGGCGCAGCGCAAGCTGGTCGACCGCGGCAGCCCGGCGTGGGCGGCGTTGGCGGGGCTGATCGCGCTGCGCGTCGACGCGGCCCGCACGCTCGGGTCGAGCCGCCCGGTCGCCGGGGTGGTGCGGCGGGCGGTCGAGCTGTCCGCCGAGCTGGCCGCGCTGAAGCTGGCCGACCAGTCCGCGTTCGCCCTGGTGCTCGCGGCCCGGCTGGAGATCCGCCGCGGCGACCCGGACCGCGGCGCCGAGCTGCTGCGCAGCGTGCCCAAGCCGCGCCGGATCGCGCCGATCGACCACCGGATGCTGCTGCGGCTGTGCCGGGCGGAGCTGGCCCTGGCCCGCGGCAACCCGCGGGTGGCGTTGGCGCAGGCCAAGGCGGGGCTCGCGGAGCTGGGCCGGATGCGTGACCGGCTCGGCGGCCTGGAACTGGTGTCCGGCACCGCCGTGCACGGCCGTGAGCTGGGCGAACTCGCCGTGCGCCTGGTGCTGCGCGGCGGTGACTCGACGGCCAACGCCAAGCGCCTGTTCACCTGGTTGGAGCGCACCAGGGCCCAGCTGTACCGGTACGACCCCGTCGAGTCCACCGTGGACGCCGAGCTGGCCGAGCGGATCACCGACGTGCGCAGGCTGAGCCGGGTCCTGCTGCGCGCCCGCCTCGACGGCCTGCCCACCGCGGAGCTGGAGGCGCGGCTGAAGGCGAGCCAGCGCGCCGCCACCCGGATGGGCTGGAACTCCGGCCCGTGGGGCACACCGCGCCCGGTCGTCACCCCGGACGAGGTGGCGGCCCGGCTCGACGGGCGGGCCGTGGTGAGCTTCGCGGTGTCCGACGACGAGCTGGTCGCCGTCGTCTTCGCGGGAGGGCGCGTGCGGATGGTGCGCCTCGGGTCGGCCGCCGCCGCCACCGAAGGCGCGCGCCGCCTGCACGCGGACCTCAACGCGCTGGCGCCCGACCACCTGCCGCGACCGCTGGCGGAGGTCATCTCGGCGTCCGCTCGCCGTGAGGCGGAGAAGCTGGACCGGTTGCTGCTGCGCCCGCTGGCGCCCATGATCGGGGACCGGTCGCTGGTCGTGGTGCCGACCGGCGCGCTGTACGTGGTGCCGTGGGGCGTGCTGCCGACGTGCGTGAACCGGCCGACGACCGCCGTGCCGTCGGTCACCGCGTGGGTGTCGACCCTCCGCGCGGAACGCGAGGTCGCCGACGGGGTGCTGCTGGTGCGCGGGCCGGGGTTGCAGGCCGCGCAGGGCGAGATCGACCGGCTCGCCGGCTACCACGGTGGCGCGAAGCTGCTCGGCGTGACCGACGCCAAGGTCGGCGCGGTGCTGAAGGCGCTGGACGGCGTGGAGCTGGCGCACATCGCCGCCCACGGCGAGCACGAGCCGGAGAACGCGCTGTTCTCGCGGTTGGAGCTGGCGGACGGCGCGATGTTCGCGCACGAGATCGGCCGGGTGCGGCACCCGCCGCACCGGGTGGTGCTGGCCGCGTGCGAGCTGGCGCTGAACCGGGTGCGCCCCGGTGACGAGCCGCTGGGCTTCGCGGGTGTCCCGGCTACCGCTGCCGCCACGGCCACACCGGTCCGCGCAGTGAGCACACCCCGGCCACGCTGTACCTGCG
>NZ_JBFAAX010000270.1:0-7860 GCF_040639995.1 Actinosynnema sp. NPDC023658
CGGCGGCACCCTGCGTGGCGGCCGGCGAGCGGAAGTCCTCCGGGTGACCGGCGCCGCGATGGGCGGCCGGCGACCCGGGTACGGGCTCGCCGGCGCTCGCGTGAGCGGCCGGGGAGCCGAAGTTCTGGTGGTGACCCGCAGCGGTCGTGCTCACGCTGTCCGGGTAGAGCGAGCCGTCCGGCTCGACGGGGCGGCCGGTGCTCCCCTGCGAAGCACCCGCCGGCCCGACGTCCGACCGGTCGACCCCTGCCGCCGACCCGTCGGTCACCTCCGGCCGACCAGCACCCTGCTGCTGGAAGCCGGCGTCGTCATGACCGGGACCGGTGCCACCTCGCGCCCACGGGCTCTGCGGCTGGGGCTGCTGAGACTGCGGAGGCCGGTCCGGCTGCTCGTTCTCGGTCATGTCCACAACTGTGCGGTGCCCGCCTGAGAAGAGCCTTAAACGAAACTGGGCATCAGTTGTGAGTCGCGCGCAGCCTCTCCGCGATCTGCTCCGGCGTCGCGTCGTTCACCCAGACGCCCATGCCGGACTCGGAGCCCGCCAGGTACTTCAGCTTGTCCGCCGTGCGCAGGATGGAGAACACCTCCAGGTGCAACCAGGCCAGGTCACGGCCGGTGCGCACGGGCGCCTGGTGCCAGGCCGCGATGTAGGGCAGCGGCCGGTCGTAGAGGGCGTCCAGGCGGTGCAGCACGGCCAGGTAGAGCCCTGCGAAGTCGTCCCGCTCGGCGTCGGTCAGCGCAGGTAGGTCCGGCACCTGGCGGTGCGGCACGAGGTGCACCTCGACCGGCCAGCGGGCGGCCGCGGGCACGAACGCCGTCCAGTGCTCGCTCTCCGCGATGACCCGCGTGCCGACCTCGCGTTCGGCGGCCAAAATGTCACCCATCAGTGGACGGCCGTGTGACGCCTGGTAGTCCGCTGCGGCGGCCAGCATCCGTTCCGTCTTCGGGGTCACGAAGGGGTAGCCGTAGATCTGCCCGTGGGGGTGGTGCAGGGTGACGCCGATCTCCTCGCCCCGGTTCTCGAACGGGAAGACCTGCTCGACGCCCGGCATCGCGTTCAGCGCCGCCGTGCGGTCGGCCCACGCGTCCACCACCGTGCGGACCCGGGACGCGGGCAGCGCCCCGAACGACTTGTTGTGGTCGGAGGTGAAGCAGACGACCTCGCACCGGCCGCGCCCGGCCGCCCGCGCCACCATCGGCATGCCATCCACAGTGGACGGCACGTCCGGCACGCCCTGCGCGAACGACGGGAACCGGTTCTCGAACACCACCACGTCGTAGCTCGACTCGGGGATCTCGGTCGGCTTGCCCGGCGTCGACGGGCACAGCGGGCACAGGTCGGCGGGCGGCTTGTACGTGCGGGTCTGCCGGTGCGCCGCCATGGCCACCCACTCGCCGGTCAACGGGTCGCGCCGCACCTCCGACAGCGGTTGGGTGCGCGGCAGGTCCCGCGTGTCCACCGCGTCGCGCGGCGGCGCGTCCGGGGTGTCGTCGAAGTAGATGATCTCGCGACCATCGGCAAGTTTCCCCGCCGTGCGCTTCACGCCAGTTCCTCTCCGCGTCCCGGCACGTGCGCCAGGACTAGTTCGCCCACCTGCTCGCCGAGCACCGCGCGGGCGGGCTCGGGCAACCCCTCGTCGGTCACCAGCACGTCCGCCTCGTCCAGCGCGGCGATCGTGGAGATGCCGACGGTGCCCCACTTGGTGTGGTCGGCCACGACGACCACCCGGCCGGCCGCGTCGACCAGGGCCCGGTCGGTCTCGCTCTCGTTCAGGTTCGGCGTGGTGAAGCCGGAGCGCTCGGCCATGCCGTGCACGCCCAGGAACACCACGTCCAGGTGCAGCGACCGCAGCGCCTGCACCGCCACCGGCCCGACCAGCGCGTCCGACGGCGTGCGCACCCCTCCGGTGAGCACCACCGTGCGGTCGGTCCGGCCGCCCTGCTGGAGCACGTCGGCCACCCGGATCGAGTTGGTCACCACGGTGAGGTCCGGGATGTCCTCCAGGAACCGGGCCAGCGTCCACGTGGTGGTGCCGGCGGACAGGCCGATCGCCGTGCCGGGGCGCACCAGGCCCGCGGCGAACGCGGCGATGGCCTCCTTCTCGGGCAGCTGCCGGACCGACTTCGCCTCGAAGCCCGGCTCGTCGGTGCTGCGGCCCACCACGGACGTGGCGCCGCCGTACACCTTCTCCACCAGGCCCCGCGCGGCCAGCACGTCGAGGTCGCGGCGCACGGTCATGTCCGAGACGCCCAGCCGGACGACCAGGTCGCTCACCCGCACCGCGCCGGTGCGGCGGACCTCTTCCAGGATCACCGCTTGTCGCTGGCGTGCCAGCACGTCACACCTCTTCTTCCCTGACCACGACCACGCCGCCGGCGGGCACGACCACGCGACCCGACGCACGCGCGCCGGACAGCAGCTCGACACCCGCGGCGGGCAGCTCGGCGTCGCCGTCCCCGTGGTTCACCGCGACCAGCCACGATACGGCGGACCCGGCCGCACCACCGCGCCGACGCACCACCTCGACGCCACCGTTCGCCGGTCCGCCGGTCGGTTCGACGCCCGAATCCGCCAGTGCGGTCGCCACCAGCCGGTCGAGCCCGTCGCCGTCCAGGCCGCACGCCACGTACCAGGCGACGCCCTCGCCGCGGTCGTTGCGGGTGACGGCGGGCACGCCGGGCAGCGGGCCGTCGGCGTAGGAGGCGAGCACCTTCGCGCCGTCGGCGTGCACGTGCTCGGTCCACACGGTGGCCGACGTGCCGTCGTCCAGTCGCACCGACTGGCCCGTGCGCAGCGGGTGGAACTCCTCGGTCCGCACGCCCAGCAGCTCGCGGAACGCGCCGGGGTAGCCGCCGAGGTGCACGTGGCCGCGCGTGTCGGTGATCCCGGACAGGTAGCTGACCAGCAGGTTCCCGCCGCCCTCCAGGTACCGCTCGTACGGCGTCACGTCGTCCACCGCGTACAGCGCCGGGACGACGACCAGCCGGTAGCCGGACAGGTCCGCGCCCGGCGGCACGAAGTCCACCGTCACCCCGGCCCGCCACAGCGCCCGGTAGTAGGCGAACACGTGCTCCTGGTAGCGGAAGTCGGCGGTCGGGTGCCCGGGCCGGTCCAGCGCCCACCACGACTCGTAGTCGAGGACGACCGCCACCGACGCGTCCACGGTCGAGCCGACGATGTCCGCGATCCGCCCGTACTCGGCGCCCACCTGCTCGACCTCGCGGAACACCTTCGTGTCCGCGCCCGCGTGCGGCACCATCGCCGAGTGGTAGCGCTCCGCGCCCGCGCGCGACTGCCGCCACTGGAAGAACAGCGTGCCGTCCGCGCCGTGCGCCAGGTGCGCGAACGAGTTGCGGCGCAGCTCGCCGGGCAGCTTGGCGACGTTGCGCGGCTGCCAGTTCACCGCCGAGGTGGAGTGCTCCATCAGCAACCACGGCCGCCCGCCCGCCAGACCGCGCACGAGGTCCGCGGACCAGGCCAGGTCGACGTGCCGCTCGGGGTCCTCGGCGCCGGTGTAGTGGTCGTTGGAGACGAAGTCGACCTCGGCGGCCCACCGCCAGTAGTCCAGCCCGGAGAAGTGCCGGATCGCCATGAAGTTCGTCGTGACGGGCACGCCGGGGGTGACCTCGTGCAGCACGTCCCGCTCGGCCGTGAACAGCGCCAGCAGCGCGTCGGAGCCGAACCGGTCGAAGTCGAGCAGCTGGCCCGGGTTGCCGAACGACGGCGTGGCGCGCGGCGGCAGGACCTGGTCCCACGCGGTGTAGTGCTGGCTCCAGAACGCCGTGCCCCACGCCTCGTTGAGCGCGTCCAGGCTGCCGTGGCGGTCGCGCAGCCAGGTCCGGAACGCCTCGGCGCAGCGGTCGCAGTAGCAGCGCGACACGTGGCAGCCGTACTCGTTGTTGACGTGCCAGGCGGACAGCGCCGGGTGGTCGCGGTACCGCTCGGCCAGCGCGCGGGCCAGCGCGACGGCCTTGGCCCGGTAGACCGGCGAGCTGGGGCAGTAGGCCTGGCGCGAGCCGTGCGAGAGCCGCACGCCGTCCGCGGTCACCGGCAGCACCTCCGGGTGCGCCGCGGTCAGCCACGGCGGCGGCGAGGCGGTCGCGGTGGCCAGGTCGACGCGGATGCCGCCGTCGTGCAAACGGTCCAGCACGCGGTCCAACCAGCCGAACTCGTAGCGCCCGTCTTCCACTTCCAGCAGTGCCCAGGAGAAGATCGCCACGCTCACCAGGTTCACCCCGGCCCGGCGCATCAGCTCGACGTCCTCGACCTGGACGTCCTCCGGCCACTGCTCGGGGTTGTAGTCGGCGCCCCACGCCACGCCGCGCACTCCGGTGGGCCAAGTCGTCATGGGCACAAGAGTGGTCGATCTGCGACGCCAACGTCAACACACTCCAACAAAACCCCTCGAATACCTTGACATTCCGTGTGGCTCAGCCCACATTGTGAGTCCTCTTGTTGACTCTTTGTTCACTTGACCACCGCCAGGTGTCACCCGGAGGAGCGACGTATGACCAGGTTCTCCGCCAGCCCCCACCCGCTGATGGGCCGTCGAGCCCTGTTGAAGGCGATGATCGCGGGCGCGGGCGTCGCGGCCGTCCCCGGCCTGGCCGCGTGCGGCTCCGACGGCGGGGGCACGGCCACCGACACGGTCTCGTTCGGCAACAACCAGTCCGACCAGGTGCCGAAGGACGCGATCACCGCGGTGCTGAAGGCGTTCGAGGGCGAGTCGGGCCTCAAGGTCGCGATCAACACCAAGCAGCACGAGCAGTACCAGGAGCAGATCAACAACTACCTCCAGGGCAAGCCGGACGACGTGCTGTCCTGGTTCGCGGGCTACCGGATGCGGTTCTTCGCCGAGAAGGGCCTGACCGGCGACCTGAGCGAGGTGTGGTCGAAGGTCTCCGACGGCTACGCGCCGGCGTTGAAGGAGGCGTCCACCGCCTCGGACGGCAAGCAGTACCTGATCCCGTTCGTCCAGTACCCGTGGGGCATGTTCTACCGCAAGAGCGTGTGGCAACAGCGCGGGTACGAGCAGCCCAAGACGCTGGACGAGCTGGTCGCGCTGTCCACGAAGATGAAGTCCGACGGGCTCGTGCCGATCGCGTTCGCGCAGAAGCAGGGCTGGCCCGGCATGGGCACGTTCGACCAGCTCAACTTCCGCATCAACGGCTACCAGTTCCACGTCGACCTGATGGCGGGCAAGGAGGACTGGCAGGGCGCCAAGGTCCGCGCGGTGTTCGACACCTGGAAGCGGCTGCTGCCGTTCCACCAGGAGAACGCCCTCGGCCGGGAGTGGCAGGAGGCCGCGCAGTCCCTCCAGCAGGGCAAGGCGGGCATGTACCTGCTCGGCTCGTTCGTGGCGCAGCAGTTCAAGGGTCCCGACCTCGACGACCTGGACTTCTTCCCGTACCCGGAGATCAACCCCGAGTACGGCCAGGACACCGTGGAGGCCCCGATCGACGGCTTCATGATGTCCCGCAAGCCCGGCAACGCCGAAGGCGCGCGCAAGCTGCTGGAGTACCTGTCCACGCCCGCCGCGCAGCTGGCCTACCTCAAGGCCGACCCGAGCCAGATCCCCACGTCCAGCAAGGCCGACACGTCCGGCTACACGGCGTTGCAGAAGAAGTCCGCGCAGGTCATCAAGGACGCCGCGCACATCACGCAGTTCCTCGACCGCGACACCGACCCGCGGTTCGCCAGCGACGCGGCGACCAACGGCCTCAACGCGTTCATCCAGAACCCCGACGACGTCGACACGATCCTCAAGGGCATGGCCGACCAGGCGAAGACGATCTTCACGGAGTGACGGCGTGACCGCGTTGCAGTCTCCCCCCGAACCCGCCGGGACGTCGGAACCCTCCTCGCCGACGTCCCGGCGGCCCCGGCGTCGCGCCACCGCGCTCGCGCCGCGCGACAAGCTCGTGCTCGGCCTGATGCTCGGGATCCCGTCGCTGGTGCACCTCGCGCTGGTGTGGCTGCCCGCGCTCGGCTCGGTCGCGCTGTCCTTCACGTCCTGGGACGGCATCGGCGGGCTGGAGGACATCGAGTGGGTCGGCTTCCGGAACTACGTCGACATCTTCACCCGGTACCCCCGGTTCTGGCCCGCACTGCAGCACAACCTGATCTGGTTGCTGTTCCTGATCGTCGTGCCGACCGTCGCCGGGCTGCTGCTGGCCGTGCTGCTGGACCGGCAGCTGCGGTTCGGGCGGATCTACCAGAGCGCGCTGTACCTACCGATGGTGCTGTCACTGGCGCTGGTCGGGTTCATCTGGCAGCTCATCTACCAGCCCGAGCAAGGGTTGCTGAACAACGTGCTGGGCATCGCGTCCACCGATCCGGTGAACTGGCTCGGTGACCCGGACATCAACCTGTACGCGGTGCTCGTCGCCGCCGGGTGGCGGCACACCGGCTACATCATGCTGCTGTACCTGGCCGGGCTGAAGTCGGTGGACCCGGCGTTGAAGGAGGCCGCCGCGCTGGACGGCGCGAACGCGCGGCAGACGTTCTTCCGGGTCACGTTCCCGGTGCTCAAGCCGGTGAACGTGGTGGTGCTCGTGGTCACCGTGATCGAGGGCCTTCGGGCGTTCGACATCGTGTACGTGATCAACAAGGGTCGCAACGGGCTGGAGCTGCTGTCCGTGCTGGTGACCGACAACATCATCGGCGAGTCCAGCCGGATCGGGTGGGGTTCCGCGCTGGCCGTGGTGCTGCTGCTCATCTCGGTCGGGTTCATCATCACCTACCTGTTCCAGGTGTTCCGCGAGGAGGAACGGACGTGACGGTCCACCAGCGCCGGGTCCCCTGGGGGCGCGTCGCGCTGCACACCTTCCTGGTCCTGACGTGCCTGGTCACGCTAGCTCCCCTGGTGTGGGCGCTGTACGCGTCGCTGCGCACGTACGACGACACCGCGCGCAACGGGTACTTCTCGGTCGCGGAGAGCCTGACGCTCGACAACTTCAGCGCGGCGTGGACGCAGGCCGACCTGCCGCACTACTACCTGAACACGCTGATGGTCACGGTGCCCGCGCTGGTGCTGGTGCTGCTGCTCAGCTCGATGGTGGCGTTCGGGGTGTCGCGGTTCAGCTTCAAGTTCAACCTGGCGCTGCTGATGATGTTCACGGCGGGCAACCTGCTGCCGCAGCAGGTGATCGTGACGCCGCTGTACCGGCTGTACCTGCTCACGCCGCTGCCGTCGTGGCTGAGCGAGAGCGAGCTGCTGCTGGACTCGCAGTTCGGGCTGGTGCTGATCCACGTGGCGTTCCAGTCGGGCTTCTGCGTGTTCGTGCTGAGCAACTACATGAAGACCATCCCGGTCGAGCTGGGCGAGGCGGCCCGGGTCGACGGCGCGGGCGTGTTCCGGCAGTACTGGCAGGTGATCCTGCCGCTGTGCCGTCCCGCGCTGGCCGCGTTGGCGACGCTGGAGTTCACCTGGATCTACAACGACTTCCTGTGGGCGCTCGTGCTGATCCAGACCGGCGACAAGATGCCGATCACGTCGGCGCTGCAGAACCTGAAGGGCACGTTCTTCGTGGACAACAACCTGGTGGCCGCGGGCTCGCTCCTGGTCGCCCTGCCCACGCTGGTCGTCTTCTTCGTGCTGCAACGCCAGTTCATCGGCGGCCTGACCCTGGGCAGCACCAAGGGCTGACCCGAGAGTCCTACGTTCACGCGCCGAGAGTCCTACGTCCAGAGCACCTGAGTTCAACGCTCACGGCTAACACCGTTCGTCGTGAGCGTTGAACTCAGGGTGCGTGAACGTAGGACTCTCGCGCTCTGGACGTAGGACTCTCGCGGGGTGGGGGGTCGGGGCCGCCCGGGGTGGCCCAGGTTGAACAACCCCCCGCCCACCGGGGCCGGGC
>NZ_JBFAAX010000271.1:0-2409 GCF_040639995.1 Actinosynnema sp. NPDC023658
TCAGCACCTGGTCGTAGTCCGACTCGGCCAGCCGCGCGCGCAGCTCCGCGATCGCGCCCGCGTCGCCGTGCCTGGTCTCGGGCTGCGGACGGCCCGACGCGTCGAGCGGCATCGGTGACACCACGTCGATGTGGCCGGGTTCGGTGACGTCGCCCGCGGGCGGCGCGAACCGCTCGATGGCGGGCGCCGGGTCCTCCTCGTGCGACGGGTCGCCCCGGTACGCGGCCAGCAGCCCGCGGCCCAACGCGTCCGGCAGACCGAGGCGGGCCACCAGGAACGGCTCCAGGTACTCGCGCACCCGCGGCACCTCCGAGCCCCAGTCGATGACCAGGACCCGCTGACCGGCCGCGGCCAACGCCCACGCCAGGTTCGCCACCGCGCTCGTGCGCCCGGTTCCCCCGGTCGCGGACAGGAAGGCGGTGACCCCGGTGTGGGCCGGGGTGGTGCGCGGGGTGCTCATCTGCTGCTCCAGAGCGGCCGGGGGACTTGGGAATACCGGGAACGCGGGCCGCGCGCCCGCGACTCAGCCGCGTTTCACCCGAATGGCCGCGCCTTTCGCGACCGGTCCCGCCATGGCCGACCCGCTCACGGCCAACGCGGTCACGACTAACGCGGTCACGGCTGACCCGATCACGGCCGACCCGGTCACAGCGAGCTCTCGAACGCGGCGAACCGGTTGGGCAGTTCGGCGTTCTCCGCGAGGATCCGGTGCAGCGCGGCGCGCAGCGCGGTGTCCGGCAGTTCCGCCAACCGGGCCAGGTCCACGCCCGTGACGTCCAGGAGTTCGGACTCCAGCACCGGTTCGGACTCGAGTACGGGTTCGGAAGCCACGTCCCACCCACCTCCTCACCGCAATGCTGCGGGTTTCCCGGCAGCCGCCTGGATTGCCGTCAACACCGACGGCGCACTTCCCATCGTAGTGAAGGACAACGGTCACCGTCGGGAATCCTCCGATTGGCGGAGGTAGCGGACGGCGGGCTGTGTTTGATTGCAGGTGGGGACTCGTTTGCCGGGTGGTGCGACCGGATTGTCCGGGGGGTTGGTGAAAGCGTTGCCGTTCCGCCAGTTCGTGCTGAAGGTGCACAGCAGGTGCAACCTGGCGTGCGACTACTGCTACGTCTACGAACTGGCCGACCAGCGGTGGCGTTCCCGGCCGAGGGTGATGTCGTCGGAGATCGTCGCGCACACCGCCGAACGGGTGGCCGAACACGTGCGCGGGCACGGTTTGTCCGACGTGGAAGTGGTGTTGCACGGCGGGGAACCGCTGCTCGCCGGCCGTGCCGCGATCGAGTCGCTGGTGGCGCGGTTCCGGTCGGTCGTGCCGGTGCCGGTGCGGTTCGCCGTGCAGACGAACGCGACTTTGCTGGACCGCGAATTCCTGGAGCTGTTCTCCGCGCTCGGTGTTCGGGTCGGGGTGAGCCTGGACGGCACTCCGGAAGCGCACGACCGGCACCGCGTGCGGCCGGACGGGACCGGTAGTTGGGCGGCGGTCCGGGCGGCGTTGGGCTCGTTGCGCTCGTTCCCGGAGGTGTACGGCGGTCTGCTGTGCGTGGTGGACGTGCGGCACGACCCGGTGCGCGTCTACGAGTCGTTGCTGGAATTCTCACCGCCCGCGGTGGATTTCCTGCTGCCGCACGGCAACTGGTCGACGCGACCGCCCGGACGGGTCGTCGACGCGCTCTCCACGCCGTACGCGGACTGGCTGATCGCGGTGTTCGACGTCTGGTACGGCAGGCCGCTCACCAGGGTGCGGCTGTTCGAGGAGCTGCTGTCGGTGCTGCTGGGCGGGCGTTCCGGGGTGGAGGGCATCGGGTTGAGCCCGACGGCGCAGGTCGTGGTGGAGACCGACGGCTCGATCGAGGCGTCGGACATCCTGGCGTCGTCCTCCCCCGCGGCGTCGGCGACCGGGCTGCACGTGGCGCGTGACGCGTTCGACGCGGCGTTGGACCTGCCGCACGTGCGGGCCGGGCGTGCCGGGTTGGCCGGGTTGTCCGCCGAGTGCCGCCGGTGCCCGGTGGTGTCGGCGTGCGGCGGCGGGCTGCGGGCGCACCGGTTCCTGGAGGGGGCCGGGTTCGACCGGCCGTCGGTGTACTGCCCGGACCTGGCGCGGCTGATCGGGCACGTGCGGTCGCGGGTGGCGGCGGACCTGGCGGCGTTGGCGTGAGCGTCGCGCCGTTCCGGGTGCCGGCTTCGGACTTCGCCGCTCTCGCGCGCGGCGGGGGCGGTGCGTCGGCGGTGCGGACGTTGCGGCTGGCGCGGCGGAGCCGGACGTTGCTGCTGATCCGGTCGATCGCCGCGCAGCCGTCGGCGCGGCCCGCGTTCTCGCTGTTGCGGGAGGTGGCGCGGGTGGCGCCGGGCGCGGTGGACCGGGTGCTGGACCACCCGTCGGTCGGGGCGTGGGCGACGCGG
>NZ_JBFAAX010000271.1:2419-7846 GCF_040639995.1 Actinosynnema sp. NPDC023658
GTTCACGGCGGCCGCGGCGGCGGTGCGGGCCGGGGTGGCGGTGGACCTGGAGTTCCCGCCGGTGGAGGTGTTCTCGCTGCCGTCGTTGGGCGTGGTGGTGGGGCCGGGGTTGGTCTACGAGCCGTTGCCGGAGGTGGACCTGGGCGGGTTCTCCGTGCAGGTGGACCTGTGGGCCGGTGGCGGGGTGCCGGACGGGCTGCCGGTGGCCGCGTCGGTCGACCTGCCGTGGTGGCGTGACGCGCTTCGGGGTGCTTGGGACGTGCTGGTGCGGGACCACCCGGCGCTCGCGGCGGAGTTCTCCGAGGTCGTGTCGGTGCTGACACCGATGCCGTCGTCGGCTTCGGGGACGAGCAGCGCGACGTTGGCCGACGCGTTCGGGTGCGTGTTCCTCTCGCCCATGCGGGACGCGGAGGCGCTGGCCGTGACGCTGGTGCACGAGGCGCAGCACAGCAAGCTGGTGGCGTTGACGGACCTGTTCCCGCTGGTCGAGCCGGGTCGTGACGCGGTGTTCTACGCGCCGTGGCGCGAGGACCCGCGCCCGGCCGCCGGTCTGCTGCACGGCACGTACGCGCACCTGGGCGTGGCCGGGTTCTGGCGTGCCCGACCCGGCCCGGCGGCGCAGGCGGAGTACGCGCGCTGGCGTTCGGCCGCGCTGATCACCGCCGAGACGCTCCTGGCCAGCGGCGAGCTCACCCCGACCGGCACGCGCTTCGTCGCGGAGATGGCCGCCGTCCTGCGCGCCTGGTGCGCCGAACCCCTCCCGCCGGCCGCCCTGGCCGCGGCCGAAGCCGAGGCCGCCACCCACCGGACCCGCTGGCGATCCACCCACGGCCACCCGTCCTGAACGCTCAACACGCGCGTTCCGAACGTAGGACACGCGCGACGTGAACGTAGGACTCTCGCGAGAGTCCTACGTTCGGAGCGCGAGAGTCCTACGTTCAGGACAGGTGAGTTGAACGCTCAGAACGGGTGGGAGTGGTGGTCGCCGCAGTACCGCGACTCGCCGTGCGCGGTCCCCGGGGTTGAGCCGTCCGGCCGCGATACTGCCCGCCATGCTCACCGCCGACGGCCACCTGGTGCACTCCCCCGCGGACCTGGTGGACCTGTTGGAGTGCGACCACCGCAGCCGGCTCGCGCTGGCGCTGGCCACCGGGCTGCCCGGCGCACCCGTGCCGGACGACCGGCCGAACCTCCTGGCCACCCGGCACGGCCTGGCGCACGAGCAGGCGATCCTGGACCGGTTCCGGGCCGAGCACGACGTGGTCGAGATCCCCCAACCCGCACCGACGCACGAAGCCCTCACCGAGGCCGCACGGCTGACCGCCCGCGCCATCGCGGACCGCGCGCCGGTGATCTACCAGGCCGTCTTCTACGCCGACGGCTTCCACGGCCGCGCCGACTTCCTCGTCGCCACCGACCGCGGCTACGAGCCGCACGACGCCAAGCTCGCCCGGCACGCCACCCCGGCCGCCGTCGTCCAGCTCACCGCCTACGCCCACGCGCTCGGCCACCACGCCGGACCCGCCATGCACCTCCTGCTGGGCGACGGCACGACCAAGACGTTCCAGGTCGCCGACTTCCTGCCGCTCGTCCGCGACCTCCGGACCCGCCTCCGCGCCCGCCTCGCCGCACCCGCGTCCCTGCCCGAACGGCTCTGGGACGACGAGCGCCCGGCGTGCGCCACCTGCCGGTTCGGCAAGCACTGCGCCACCGGCCGGGAGGCCGACCGCGACCTGTCCCTGGTCGCCGGCATCCGCACCGACCAGCGCCGCAAGCTCGCCGCGGCCGGCCTGGGCACGATCGACGCCCTGGCCAACGCCACCCGCGCGGACCGCCCGGCGACGATGTCCGCGGCGACGTTCACCGGCCTGCGCGCCCAGGCCGCGCTCCAGGTCATCCAGGACGACTCGCGCACCGACGACGACCCGATCGGCAAGGTCGCCTACGAGGTCGTCGCGCCCGAGGCGCTGGCCGGCCTGCCCGTGCCCAGCCCCGGCGACCTGTTCTTCGACATGGAGGGCGACCCGTTCGCCCTGGGCGGCGAGGGCCTGGAGTACCTGTTCGGCGTGGTCGACGGGGACGAGCGGTTCACGCCGTTCTGGGCGCACACCCGGCCGCAGGAGAAGGCGGCGTTCGAGCGGTTCGTCGACTTCGCCACCCGCACCCTGGAGGAGCACCCGGACGCGCACGTCTACCACTACGCGCCGTACGAGGTGAACGCGCTCAAGAAGCTCGCCGCCCTGCACGGCACGCGGGAGGAAGCCGTCGACCACCTGCTGCGCTCCGGCGCGCTGGTCGACCTGTACGCCGTGGTGCGCAAGGCGCTGCGCGTGTCCCAGCGGTCGTACTCGATCAAGTACCTGGAGCCGCTCTACATGCCGGGGGCGCGCGCGGGCGAGGTCACGACCGCCGTCTCCAGCATCGAGGCGTACGAGGAGTTCCTGGCCCTGCGCGACGCCGACCCGGCCCGCGCCGAGGACGTGCTCACCGGCATCGCGGACTACAACACCTACGACTGCGTCTCCACGCTGCGGCTCTACCGGTTCCTGCTGGAGGTGCGCCAGGAAGCCGGCATCGAGCCGCACGTGCCGGAGCCGTCGTTCACCGAGGAGATCGAGGACGAGCTCGCCGCCCAGCGCCGGGCCGAGCGCGCCGAACGCCTCGCCGCCGTGGTCGACCCGCTGCTGGAGGGCCTGCCGGACAACCCGGCGGAGGCGACGGACGACGAGCGGGCGCGGGCGCTGCTGGCCGCCGCCGTCGGCTACCACCGGCGGGAGACGAACCCGGCGTGGTGGGACTTCTTCCGGCAGGTCGCGGCGCCGCTGAGCGAGCTGGAGTCCGACAGCGCGTGCGCCGTGCCGGTGTCGGTGCGGGCGCAGGACTGGGCGATGCCGTCCGGTCGGGTCCGCAAGGCCAAGCGGGAGGTGCGGCTGTGGTGCGACCCGGACCGGCCGCACCCGTTCGCGACCGGTGACCAGGTGCGGCTGCTGTACCCCGGCACGCCCGCGAACGTGACCCGTGACGCCGTGGTGCTGGCCGAGTCGGCCGAGGACGTGGTGGTGCTGGAGAGCGTCGCGCCCGACGACGTGCACGGCGGGCAGCCCGTCGCGGTGCTGCCGGGCAGCCCGGTCCGGCCGACGCCCAAGGACGAGGCCGTCTACGACCTGGCGCGGTCGGTCGTGGACGTGCTGCCCGAGCTGCCGCCGCACCCCGGCGTCGACCTGGTCCGCCGCACGCCGCCGCGGCTCCGGACCGGCGCGCTGCCCCGCGGCGACGACCTGATCGCGGACGTGATCGCCGCGGTGGACGCGTTGGACGGCTCGACGCTGGCCGTGCAGGGCCCGCCGGGCGCGGGCAAGACCTACCTGGCGGGACGGCTGATCGCGCACCTGATCCGCGGCGGGCGCAGCGTCGGCGTGACGTCCACCAGCCACAAGGCGGTGGAGAACGTGCTGAGCGCCGCCCTGGCCGCGGGCCGCGAGCTGGGCGTGCCGATCCCGACGGCCAAGCGCGCCAAGGGCACGCCCGCGAAGGACTGCTCGTGGGAGCAGCCGCGGGACAACCCGGCGCTGGTGCGGTGGCGGAACGACCAGGGCGGTGGGCACCTGGTCGGCGGCACGGCGTGGACGTTCGCCAACGCGGCGTTGCGCGAGCAGCCGTTCGACGTGCTGATCGTGGACGAGGCCGGCCAGTTCGCGCTGGCCGACGCGCTGGCCGTGTCGACGTGCGCGCGCAACCTCGTGCTGCTGGGCGACCCGCAGCAGTTGCCGCAGGTCGTCCAGGGCACCCACCCGGCCGGCGCGGAGGCCTCGGCGCTGGGGCACCTGATCGGGGACGCCGACGTGATCCCGCCGGAGCTGGGCTACTTCCTGGACCAGACGCGGCGGATGCACCCGGCGGTGTGCGCGCCGGTGTCGAACCTGTCGTACGCGGGCCTGCTGCACGCCCACCCGAGCGCCGCCGAACGCGGGATCGCCGGTGTGCCGTCCGGTGTGTACGTGCACTCGGTGCCGCACTCGCACAACACCACGTCGTCCATCGAGGAGGCGACGGCGGTGGTGGACGTGGTGCGGTCGCTGATGGGGCGCATGTGGACGGACGGGCCGAACGCGCGGGCGCTGGACGACTCGGACGTCCTCGTGGTCGCGCCGTACAACCTCCAGGTGCGACTGGTGCGGCGCGAGCTGGAGAAGCACGGTTACGAGCACGTGCGGGTCGGCACGGTGGACCGGTTCCAGGGCCAGGAGGCGCCCGTCGTGATCACCACCATGACGTCGTCGGCGGCGGTGGACCTGCCGCGCGGGCTGGACTTCCTGCTGTCGCGCAACCGGTTGAACGTGGCTCTGTCGCGGGCGCAGGCCGTGGCGGTCGTGGTGTGCTCGCCGCGGCTGGTGGAAGCCGACATCCGCGGCGTCGACCAGCTCCGGCTGGTGTCCGGGATGATCGGGCTGATGGCGGACGCCCGGCCGTGGGCCGTCGACGCCGGCCAGGCCTGACACCGGTGACGACGCCTGCGGTCCACGGCTGACCGTTCCGGACGGAGCGGCACCCACTGCGGAACCGGCCGTCGTGTCCGGTTCGGATCAGCCCGGACGTCGTGTCCGGTTGGGACGGGCTTCGGACGTCGCACCGGGACCGGACCCCGACCGCGGTGACCGGCGGTCACGGCCGGTGACCTGCGAACCCGTGAGGTCTCGAAACTACGGGAAGTAGTTACCTAACCCCCGATCGAGTTGTTACATACTCCCCGATAAGGTGACGCGGTTCTCCTCAGCCCTTCCCTCAGGAGCCCTCACATGCAGTTCGCCAGAGTCGGCGCCCTGGTCGGCGCAGTCACCGCCGCCGTCGCCGCGACCGTCTTCGCCGCCATCCCCGCCTCCGCGCACACCCCGCAGCTGACCGCGAAGTGCGAGAACGGCACCACCACCCTCAGCGTGCAGCTGACGGCGTACGCCAAGAGCAACGCGCAGAAGTCCAACAACGTCAAGGTCACCCTCGACGGCAAGGAGTTGGAGAACAAGGACTTCGGCGACAAGTTCCAGCAGTCGTACACCGCGAGCGGCGACGCCGAGCACGTGTTCGTGGTCGCCGTCAAGGCGTACGACGACAACAAGTACTCCTTCAGCGAGACGAAGACCGTCAAGGCGTGCGTGGAGATGGTCCCGCCGACGACCACCACCACGACCACCACGACGACGACCACCACCGAGGTGGCTCCGACCAGCACGACCGAGTCCTCGGCCCCGGCCGCGACGACCACCACCGAGGCGGCCGTGGTGCCCGCGGGTGACACGAACGCGCTGGCCAACACGGGTGCGAGCATCGCGATCCCGCTGGTCATCGGCGTCCTCCTGCTCGGCGGTGGCGCGGCCCTGCTGATGGTGCTGCGTCGTCGTTCGGCGAACAACAGCTAGTACCGACGACGAG
>NZ_JBFAAX010000272.1:0-7844 GCF_040639995.1 Actinosynnema sp. NPDC023658
GCGCGGGCGGGCGCATCTCGCTCTACAACCACAACCGCTCGGTGCACCTGATCGCGGACGTGGCCGGGTGGTTCCCGGTCGGGTCGGACTACCACGGCCTGACCCCCGCCAGGGCGCTGGACACCCGGTCCGCGGGCGGCGCGGTGGGCGCGCGGCGGTCGGTGGACGTGCCGGTGACCGGCTTCGCGGGCGTGCCCACGACCGGGGTCGGCGCGGTGGTGGTGAACCTGACCGGCACCGAGCCGACGGCGAGCACCTACGTCAGCGCCTACCCGGCGGGGGAGCCCGTGCCGCTGGCGAGCAACCTCAACCTGACCGCCGGGCAGACCGCGCCGAACCTGGCGATCGTCAAGCTCGGGGCGGACGGCCGGATCTCGCTCTACAACAACAACGGCGCCACCCACCTGGTCGTGGACGTGCTGGGCTGGATCGCGACCGGGGCCGACCTGGCGCCGCTGTCACCGTCGCGGCTGCTCGACACCCGCGAGGACCGGGCGGTCGGACCGCGCACGTCGATCCAGGTGCCCGTGCTCGGTCGCGGCGGCGTGCCCGCCGAGGGCGTCGCGGCGGTCGTGCTCAACCTGACCGGCACCGAACCCACGGCGAACACCTACGTCACCGCCTTCCCCAGCGGCGAGCCGCTCCCGGTCGCCAGCAACCTCAACCTCACCCCGGGCCAGACCGCGCCCAACCTGGTGATCGTCAAGGTCGGGGCGAACGGCACGGTGTCGCTCTACAACAACAACGGCGCGACTCACCTGGTCGTGGACGTGTTCGGCTGGATCTCCACCGGCGTCACGGCCACCGTGGCCAAGCCGGACACCACCGAGGTCGTGCCGCCGCAGCAGGTGGTGTCCGTGACGCCGGACGGCCTGACCATGACCGGTCCCGCGCCCGCGGTGGGCGAGGTGGTCTTCGCCCAGCCCGACGACCGCAACCCCGGCGGGCTGCTGGGCCGGGTCACCGAGGTGACGACCTCCGGTGGCAGCACCACCGTGCGCACCACCCCGGTCCGCGTCGACGAGGCGTTCCCGTCCGGGTCGGTCCAGGGCAGCGTGGACACCCGCGCGCCGACCGCCGCCGGGCTGCTGGCGGGCAGGGCCGTGCAGGACGGCGCCATCCCGCTCAGCTCGGCCGCCGCCGGCGTGGACTGCGGTGGTCGGCCGCTGACCGTGTCGGTCGACCTCACCGTGCAGGCCCGGGTCGTCCTGGACGTCGCGTGGGGCGCGGGCGGGCTGGAGCGGTTCTCGTTGACCGCGGAAGCCGAGCTGCACGGGTCGGTCGGGTTCACCGCGGGCTTCGCCGCCGAGTGCGACTTCCCGGTGGGGCCGACGATCCCGCTGCCGCCCGTGTGGGGGTTCGTGCCGAAGCTGACGCCGGTCGTCCAGGCGAAGTTCGAGGCCGGGGTCGGGCTCAGCGCGCAGCTCTCCGCGACGGTCCGCTTCGGCGCCGTACTCGCCGCCGGGCAGCAAGGCGTGCGGTGGATCCGCGAGGCGAACGTGACCGGGTCGATGACGCCGCCGTCCGACGCCTCCTCGGCCACCCTGCGCGCCACGTTCGGGCCGCGCGTGCAGCTCGCGTTCGGCGGGGTCGCCGGGCCGTCGCTGCTGGCGGGGGCGTTCCTGGAGACGAAGATCAGCCCGACCGCGAACCCGTGGTGGACGGTCGACGCGGGGGCGAGCGCGGAGGCGAGCCTGGACGTCGACTTCTGGTTCCTGCGCGCGAGCTACACCCTCGCCAGGGCCGACTTCCTGCGCTACACCCTCACCTCGGCGGGCGGCGCCTGGCCGGGACCGCGGATCGCGGGCACCCGCCTGCCGTCCGCGCAGCGGTCGCTGCCGTACTCGACGACCGTCACCGCCCAGGGCGGCACGGCGCCGGTGGTGCTGACCGTGGTCGACGGGGCGTTGCCACCGGGCTTGTCGTTCACCGGCGGCACGATCGGCGGCACGCCGACGCAGGTCGGCCGGTCGCAGTTCACCGTACGGGCGCGGGACGCCCAGGGCCGCACGGCCACCGGCACGTTCACGATCACCGTGCTGGCGCCGGGCGGCGCGGGCACGATCCCGCTGCCCGGTGCGCCCGACCCGCGCGCGTTCACCCTGACCGGTGGCTACATCGACGACCTCGGTCCCAGCGGCGAAACCCTCTACTGCGCCTGGAACCTGACGACGCGCGCCTACGACGCCAGTTACCTGCAACGCGACGGCAGTCGGACGCCCGCGGTGTCCCCGCTGTGCCAGATGACGTCGTACCCGGGGGTGCCGCGCGGCAACCAGCAGCGCTTGCTCACCTGGGGCGCCAACGGCTGGTCCTACGGGAAGGTCTACGACCCGGATCACAGCTTGGACGGTGCACAGGTCCGCGGGTACGGCCCTGACGGGGCGCAGCGGTGGTCCGCCACCTACCAGCGCGTCCAGCTCCTCCACCTGACCCCGGACGGATCGCAGCTGATCGTCCAGTCGGACTACCACTTCCACGTGCTCGACTCGGCTACCGGGAACCAGCTGTACGCCATCGACTACCCGAACAACAGCCTTTACGGCGCGCTCCGCTCGGTTTGGCAGGACCACCTCGTCATCGGTCAGCTGGAGTTCTTCAACCGCGTCGACGGCAGCCGCGACGGCGGCTACTCGCTGTCCGGGTCCGGCAGCCAGACCGTCGCCGGCCCCGAGGATTCGGCCCTCAACGGGAATGCGTTCGACCGCATCGCGAACACGCCCATCGCCTGCGGTACCGAGGTGCGCCGCGGCGGGCGGAACGGGCTCGTGTGGTCGGTGCGCGTGCCCGCGGCCTATCCCGCGTGTTCGGCGCAGGCGATCTCCGCGGACGGCGTCGGCGGCGGGTACGTGGTGCAGTACGTCGACCACCAGGCCCGGTTCACCCGCATCACGCCCGCGGGCGCGGTGGCCTGGACCCGGGACGTGACCGGAGCACTGGGCCGCTACCACGTGTCCTCCAGCGGCCCCTACACGATCGACGCCACTATGGACCACGTCGTCGACGCCCACGGCCGGCTCGCCTACTGGGTCGTCCGCGACCAGCCGTGCACCGGCGAGGACGGCACGCAGGCCACCTGTTCCTCCGTGCAGGTCGTCGTCCTCGACGCGAACGGCGCGCTCCTGCTTGACCGCACCTTCTCCCGCTACGGCTGGACCGCGCGCGTCCTGCGCGTGCTGGGCGGCTTCGGCCAGCTCTACCTCGGCCTGGAGTGGCAACGCCCCGGCGGCGACACCTACCCCGAGGTCCGCTCGCTGCCGGTCCCGTTCGACGGCGACTGGTCGATGACCCGCCAGCACCGGGAACAACCGTGACAACCGGGTGAATCCGCGCGCAATCGCCCAGGGCGGAGCAGATCGGTCATCCGCGACCACCCGCGGGGTGGAGTTCGTCGGCACGCCCTCGCGCCGGGGCAGGCGGCTAGGATCCGCACACGCGGGGCGGCTTCCCGGCCGTGCCGCGCCGGACTTCACCCCCGGTGGGTGGAAGGGGTGGTTGTCGTGCCCGACCGCGGTGAGCGCATCGTCGGCGTGCTGGAGGAGGCCTTCGCGGACCTGATGGCCGCCGACCCGGCCGCGTTCCGGCACAAGTTCCGCAAGATGGCGGCCGAGCCGTTCGCGTTCTACCGCGGCAGCGCCTGCCTGTTCTACGCCGACATGGCCGGTGCGCCCGACGACTGGACGGACGACCGCACCAGCCGCGTGTGGATCCAGGGCGACCTGCACGCGCAGAACTTCGGCACCTACCTCAACTCCGAGGGCACGCTGGTGTTCGACGTCAACGACTTCGACGAGGCCTACCTCGGCGCCTACACCTGGGACCTGAAGCGGTTCGCGGCCAGCATGGCGTTGCTGGGGTGGCGCAAGGCGTTGCCGGACAGCACCATCGGTGAGCTGGTGCGGGCCTACGTGCGCGCGTACGTGGCGCAGGTCCGGGCGTTCGCGGAGAAGCCGGGGGACGAGCTGTTCAGCCTGGGCCTGGGCAACACCGAAGGCGTGCTGCACCAGGTGCTGCTGCGGGCGCGGCTGGCCACGCGGATCGGGTTGCTGGACGAGAAGACCGTGATCGTGGACTACGAGCGCCGGTTCCGCCGCGACCGACCGGGCACCAGGGACGTGACGCCGGAGGAGCGCGCGGCCGTCGAACGCGCCTACGAGTCCTATTTGGACACGATCCCGCAGGGGAAGCGCGCGAACAGCCTCACCTACGCGGTGAAGGACGTGGTGGGGCGCAGCGGGTTCGGCATCGGGTCGGCGGGGCTGCACGCCTACAACATCCTGGTCGAGGGGCGCACCGAGGCGTTGGAGAACGACGTGGTGCTGTCGATGAAGCAGGCCAACGTCGCGGCGCCGAGCCGGGTCGTGCCCGACGAGCGCATCCGGGAGTACTTCACCGACCACGGCCACCGCACCGCGGTCTCGCAGCGGGCGTTGCAGGCGCACGCCGACCCGTGGCTCGGGCACACGCGGATGGACGGGGTCGGGTACGTGGTGGCCGAGCTGTCGCCCTACGAGGCGGACCTGGACTGGTCGGACCTGACCGAGCCGGCCGACATGCTGCCGGTGCTGGACTACCTCGGCCGCGCCACCGCGAAGATGCACTGCGTGGCGGACGAGGACTCCGAGCAGACCCTGGTCGACTTCCAGTGCGAGGAAGCGATCGCGTCCGCCATCGGGGACCGCGAGGACGAGTTCGCGGACTCGCTCGTCGACTTCGCCCTGCGCTACGCCGGGCAGACCCGCGAGGACCACCGGCTGTTCGTGGACGCCTTCCGCGACGGCCGGATCAAGGGCGTCGTCTCGACGGCCTAGGTCGCGCGCTGCCCGGTCGGACCGGACCGCCGAACCGGTCCCCGGGTGGTGGCACGGCGGGTGACACGATGACCGCCATGACGACGGTGACCCCGCTCCTGCCGGACGACCGTGCCGCGTGGGAGGAGTTGGCGCGCGGCTATAAGGCGTTCTACCGGACCGAGGTGGACGACGAGGGCTACGCGCGGGCGTGGGACCGGCTGCTGGCCGGCGACGAGGTGCACGGGCTGGCCGCGCGCTCGGACGGCGTGGTCGTCGGGATCGCGCACCACCTGTTCCACGCGAACGTCTGGTCCGGGGGCGCGTGCTACCTCCAGGACCTGTACGTGGCCGAGCACGCCCGCGGCCTCGGAGCCGGACGGGCCCTGATCGAGGCCGTGGCCGACGCCGCCCGCGCCCGCGGTGTCGCCCGGCTCTACTGGAACACGCTGCACGACAACGCGGCGGCCCGCGCGCTCTACGACGACGTCGCCGTGCACCGCGGCTTCCTGGTGTACGAGTACCCGATCGCCTGAACGTCCACCACGAACACCGGTCCGGCGGCGCGCGCTTGACGTTGACACCGTGACAAGGTCTTCACTGGGCTCAGGAGGTGGTCCCCCATGAACCCGACCCCCGGGAAGTCACCGGACCCGCGCCTGCTCGACGCGTTGGGCGCGGTAGACGTGTCGACGCGGCTCCAGGCGGTGATGGCGGCCGGCACGCACCCCCACCCCGACCTGGTGGACGCGCTCGCGGAGATGCCGGGGACCGTCGCGCACGACGCCCTGCGGCGGTTGACCCACGACGACGACCGGGCCGTCGCCCTGACCGCCTCGGCCCTCCTGGGCGTGCTGGAACACCGGACCGACTGAACGAGGGTGACGCCGCCCGACGTCCGTGCTCCCGGACGCCCGTCAGGTGGCCCGCGGAAGTTTTTCCGGACCTTTTCGGCCGGTGATGTCGATCCGGGCCGGTGCCGTTCGTGGAAGAGGTGAGAGCGGACGATCGAGACACCGGGAGACGGCGATGAGGGCAGGACGACGCGAGTGGTGGGGCCTGGCGGTGCTGGCGCTGCCGACGCTGCTGCTGTCACTGGACATGAGCGTGCTGCACCTGGCGGTCCCGCACCTGGCCGCCGACCTGCGGCCCAGCAGCACCCAACTGCTGTGGATCATCGACATCTACGGGTTCATGGTCGCCGGGTTCCTGGTCACGATGGGCACCCTGGGTGACCGGATCGGCCGGCGGAAGCTGCTGATGACCGGCGGCGCGGCCTTCGGCCTGGCGTCGGTCGTGGCGGCGTTCAGCACGAGCCCGGAGATGCTGATCGCGGCGCGGGCCGTGCTGGGGATCGCCGGGGCGACGTTGATGCCGTCCACGCTGGCGCTGATCAGCAACATGTTCCAGGACGCGAAGCAGCGCGGCACCGCGATCGCGGTGTGGATGAGCTGCTTCATGGGCGGCATGGTGATCGGGCCGGTGGTCGGCGGCGTGCTGCTGGAGCACTTCCGGTGGGGCTCGGTGTTCCTGATGGCCGTGCCGGTCATGGTCCTGCTGCTGGCCACCGCGCCGAAGCTGCTGCCGGAGTACCGCGACACCACCGCCGGGCGGCTGGACCTGGCCAGCGTCGGGCTGTCGCTGGGCGCGATCCTGCCGATCGTCTACGCCCTGAAGGAGACGGCCAAGGACGGCGTGTCGGTGGTCAAGGTGCTCGTCCTCGCCGTGGGCGTGGCGTTCGGCGTGGCGTTCGTCCGCCGCCAGCGCGGCCTGGCCGACCCGATGCTCGACCTGCGCCTGTTCCGGGTGCGGGCGTTCAGCGCGGCGGTGAGCATCATGCTGGTCGGCGCGTTGACCATGGGCGGGGTGTTCCTGCTGGTCAGCCAGTACCTCCAGCTGGTCGCCGGGCTGACCGCGGTGCAGGCGGGGCTCTGGCTGGTGCCGCAGGCCGGTGCGGTGGTGGTCGGGTCGCTGATCGCGCCGCGGCTGGCGCGGCGGTTCCGGCCCGAGTTCGTGCTCGGTTTCGGGATGCTGGTCGCGGCCTGCGGGATCGTGCTGTTCACCCAGGCCACCGGTGCCGGCGGGGTCGCGTTCGTGGTGGCGGGCATGTCGATCGCGAGCTTCGGGATGGGACCGCAGGGCGTGCTGTGCACGGAGATGGTGGTCAGCTCCGTCCCGCCGCGCAAGGCCGGTGCCGCGTCCGCGATGTCGGAGACCAGCGCCGAGTTCGGCATCGCCATGGGGATCGCGGTGTTCGGCAGCATCGGCACGGCCGTCTACCGCGACGAGGTCGTCGTGCCCGCGCAGGTGCCCGCC
The DNA here is from genome assembly GCF_040639995.1 of Actinosynnema sp. NPDC023658. Classification (NCBI taxonomy): domain Bacteria; kingdom Bacillati; phylum Actinomycetota; class Actinomycetes; order Pseudonocardiales; family Pseudonocardiaceae; genus Actinosynnema; species Actinosynnema sp. NPDC023658. The sequence goes on from NZ_JBFAAX010000272.1 coordinate 7,107, forward strand.
GAGGCCGCCGCCCAGGCGGGCGACAGCATGGTCGGCGCGCTGCGGGCGGCGGGCACGCTCCCCGGCCCGCTGGCGGACGGCGTGCTGGCCACCGCGCGGGACGCCTTCTCGTCCGGGCTGCACACCGTCGCCGTCATCGGTGCCGCCGTCGTGGTGGTGTTCGCGGTGGTCGGCATGGTCGCGCTGCGCAGGGCCCGCCCGGCGGGTGCCGAAGCGCCGGTCCCCGTTCTGGAGCACCGCTGAGCGCCGTCCACATGCGAATCAGGCGAATTCGTTCCCGGTGCACGGTTGGTCGGTTTTCGCTGGTGCCCACCGGATTGGATGCGTCGAACCACCGGACGGCCGCGGAACGCCTTCGCTAGCCTCTGGTCACGTTCGACGGAACCGGGAGAGCACGTGGTGCGTCAGCTTCGTGCAGGGGAGAGGGGTGTCGGGTGACTGAGCCAGGACTGACACCGGAACAGCGCCAGGCACGGATCGGCGAACTGCGACAACAGGCGGATCAGGCGATGGCCGGGCTGCGCGCGCAGTTGGCGGCCGTGCAGCAGGCACAGGGGCAGGCGCTGGCCGGCGGTGCCGAGGCGACCTCGCGCGACGGGGCCGTCAGGGTGACCGTCGACGCCACGGGCGTGGTGACGGGGTTGGCGTTCGCGCCGTCCGCGCTCGCGTCCACGCCGGAGAAGCTGGCGGCGGCCACGGTGGCGACCATCCAGAAGGCCGCCGCGCAGGCGCGCGCCA
>NZ_JBFAAX010000273.1:0-7810 GCF_040639995.1 Actinosynnema sp. NPDC023658
CCTGAGTTCAACGCTCGCGCAACGCCACCCGGGCGCCTCGCGTGGGCTGAGCGTTGAACTCACCGGTCGTGGACGTAGGACTCTCGGCGCGTGAACGTAGGACTCTCGCGGTCAGGGGTGGTCGGTCTCCAGGGCGGTGATGAGGCGGTCCATCACGTGCAGGGTGGTGCGGAGGTCGGCCAGGTCCACCTGGGCCGAGATGCGGTTGGTGAAGGCGTGCTGGGCCTCGGCCAGGCGGGCGACGGCGGCGTGGCCCTCGGCGGTGGGGCGGAACAGCTTGGCCCGCTTGTGGGCCGGGTTGGGCAGGTACTCGGCCAGTCCCTTCTCCACCAGCAGGTCCGCGATGCGTTGCACGCTCTGCCGGGTCAGGCTCATCTCCCGGGCGATGCCGGAGACCGTCAGCGGTCGGCGCAGGACGGCGCCCAGCACCTGCCACCACGCGGCGGTGAGGCCGACCGGTCTCGTCATCACCTCGGCCGCCTCCAGGAAGCCGCCGTAGAGCCGGAACGTGCGCATGACGACCTCGGTCAGCACGTCGCCGGCCTCGGTGCGCGGCTCGACCCCGCTCACGAGACCGCGCTCACGAGACCGCGGCCACGAGCTTGCCGAACCACGCCGGGTCGCCCGTGCGGTACAGGCCGTACCACGCGTCCAGCACGGCCGGCTCGTACAGGTCCAGCTCCACGAAGACCTCCCGCGCGAACTCCAGCGCCGACGCCGCACCGGCCGTGATCAGGCCGTCCGCCCGCACGGCGCGCTCGGAGCGGAACAGGGCCGCACCGGCGTACCCCGGCACGGCCGCGAGCTCCTCCACCGCGTTGCCGCCGTGCGGCCGCGAGTCGAGCAGGCCCTCGGCGGCCAGGCCGATCGTCGCACCGCAGATCGCCGCCACCGGCACGCCCGCCTCCAGCCACCGCCGCGCCGCCGCGGCGAACACCGCGTTGCCACCGCCCTCCCAGGTCGACGCGCCGGGCAGGATCAGCATCGCGCTGTCCGCCGGGTCGACGTCGGCCAGCACCACGTCCGGCGTGATCCGCAGACCCCCGATGGACGTCACCGGGTCGAGCGTCGCGCCGACCGTCCGCACCCGGTAGCGACCGGGCACCTTCTGGAACTGCGGCGTGTTGATCTGCGCCGTCGCGTACCCGAACTCCCAGTCGGCCACGGCGTCGTACAGGGCGAGGTGGACCGCGCTCGGTGTCATGACAGCATACTGTCAATTCGACAGCACACTGTCAATAAAGTCGGGATCGTAGAGTGCGGCCCATGGCAGACGAGCTGGTCCACTACGAGGTGCGGCGTGGCATCGCGACGATCACGCTGGACTCCCCCCACAACCGCAACGCCCTGTCCGCACGGCTGCGCGCCGAGCTGACCGGCCACCTGAGGACCGCCACGGCCGACGACGCCGTGCGCGTGATCGTGCTGAGCCACACCGGACCGGTGTTCTGCTCGGGCATGGACCTCAAGGAGGCGGGCGGCGCGAGCGCCGACCAGCAGGGCGTCAACGAGTTCCCGGCGATCCTGGAACAGCTGTGGACCAGCCCCAAGCCCGTGGTCGCACGACTGGCCGGCCCGGCGCGCGCGGGCGGCGTCGGCATCGTCGCGGCGTGCGACATCGCGGTCGCGGTGGACACGGCCACGTTCGCGTTCAGCGAGGTCCGCATCGGCGTGGTGCCCGCCGTCATCTCGGTGACCGTGCTGCCCCGCCTGCTGCCGCGGGCCGCGCACGAGCTGTTCCTGACCGGCGAGACGTTCGCCGCGCCGAAGGCCGTGGCCATCGGCCTGGTCAACTCGGCCGTGCCCCCGGCCGACCTCGACGCCGAGGTCACCCGCTACACCGACATGCTCGCCCTCGGTGCGCCGAACGCCCTGGCCGCCACCAAGCGGATGCTCCAGCAGCCCCGGTCCGGTGACCTGAGCGAGGTGTTCTCCGACATGCTCGCCCTGTCCGCACGCCACTTCGGCGGCCCCGAGGGCCAGGAGGGCATCGCCGCGTTCGTGGGCAAGCGCAAGCCGTCGTGGGTGCCCGCCGAGGAGACGGGCGCGGACGACTAGAACCAGCCCGTGCACTCGATCCGGCCTTCGGACGACCCGCACGCGCGCAGCAGCTTGGCGTTGTTGTCGAACGCCTCGGTGTGCGCGCCGTTGCCCGACTGGACCCGGGTGTACCCGAGGAACCCCTGGTAGTCGGACCCGTCGACGTTCTTGCGGTCCGTCCAGATCTCCTCGGCGGGTTTGGCGTCGCTCAGCCGCCCCCAGGCGCAACGGGTGCGGTTGGACGTGCGGAGCTCGACGACCCGGCCGTTGCGCATGGTGACCGGGTTGTCGCCGCCGACCACGTCGAACGGCGTGAAGGGTTCCAGGTAGTCGCAGCCCGGCTCCTCGGCACGGGCGGGGACGGCCAGGGTCAGCGCGAGCGCCGTGACGGCGGCCAGGCGCAGTACCGGGTGGTTCATGGCTGGACTGTGCCGGTTGTGAGCACCCCTCGCAGTGCGAGCGGACCGGGATGACTCAGTCGGTGTACACGACGGTCAGCACGCGGTCACCCGACCGGGCCGTGCGCGCCACCGCGTCGGCCAGCACGGCCTCGACGTCGGCGTTCCCGCCCTCCCACTCCAGCACGTGCTCGCCCTCGGGCAGCCACGACAGGTCGGTCAGGCAGTCGTGCAGCGCGTCCAGGTTGTGGCCGAACCAGTCGGGGAAGCTCAACGCGTCCGCGATGGCCCGGATGGCGGCCTGCTTCGAGTGCGCGCCCCGCCGCACCACGTGCCGGTGAGTCATCGGGCCACGTCCACGACGACGAACGAGTCGTAGTGGTCGGGCGTGTAGTACACCTCGTCGGACGACCCGGTCACGAGCCGCCGGGCGCCGCGGTCGTCGCTGCCCGGCGTCGGCACGGTGTACTCCCGGTAGTAGTCGGACGGCTTGGCGGGCAGCCGCTTCTCGCGGTTCTCGAACGCCACGCCGTCGTTGCGCGGGTACGGGAACGGCCCGCCCCGCCCGATCAGCTCCCAGGTGGACCGCACCTGCTCGGGCAGGCTCGACAGCGACCGCACCGGCAACCCCGAGCCCGCACCGGGGACCGAGGCCGCACCGGCACCGGGGACCGAAGCCGAAGCGGAGGCCGAAGCCGGCGCGGGGTCGGACGACGTGCCGGTGATGTCCTTGGCGAAGTAGCCGACCACGACGAGCGCGATCAGGCCGAGCAGTGCGACGGAGAGCCGCCGGGCGGGAGTCACGGTCCCAGAGCCTACGAAGGCCGGGTGACGTCCACCTGGTCGGGCTGGGCCTCGACGGCGGCCGGGTCGACCTTGGGCACCGGGTTGAACCTGGTCGAGGCGTTGTCGACGACCCGGTCGATCAGCCGGGCCGCGCCCAGGCACGCGGGCAGCAGCACGCACATGAGCAGGCCGAACTGGAACGGGAAGGACAGCTGCGCCAACCACAGCTCGACCCCGTCCCACCACTGCTCGAACGCGTCCACCACGCCGCCGAGCCTAGTCCCGTGACGCGCTTCACCGCACAAGGATCACTACCTCTCGGTAAGTTGCCCGCATGTTCGCCGTCTACGCAGCCGAGCCGAGCCCGCAAGACCCGATCGCCGCCCTGCGCGTGGGCGAACGACCGGAGCCCGAAGTGCCGGAGGGCTGGGTGAAGGTGGCCGTGAGAGCGGCGAGCCTGAACATGCACGACCTGTGGACGCTGCGCGGCGTGGGGATCAAGGCGGAGCAGTTCCCGATGATCCTGGGCTGCGACGGCGCGGGCGTGCTGGAGGACGGCACGGAGGTCGTGCTGCACTCCGTGATCGGGGACCCGACCTGGTTCGGTGACGAGACGCTGGACCCCCGTCGCACCCTGCTCACCGAGAAGTACCAGGGCACGTTCGCGGACTACGTCGTCGTCCCGGCGCGCAACGCGTTGCCGAAGCCGGCGGGGCTGAGCTTCGCCGAAGCGGCGTGCATGGGCACGGCGTGGCTGACCGCGTACCGGATGCTGTTCGTGAACTCGGGTCTGCGGCCCGGTCAGACGATGCTCGTGCAGGGCGCGTCCGGCGGCGTCTCGACGGCGTTGGTGCAGCTGGGTCGGGCGGCGGGCTTCCGGGTGTGGGTGACCGGCCGCACGGAGGAGAAGCGCGCGTTGGCCGAGGGCCTGGGCGCGCACCAGGTGTTCGAGTCCGGCGCACGGCTGCCGGAGCGCGTGGACGCCGTGTTCGAGACCGTCGGCAAGGCCACCTGGTCGCACTCGATGAAGTCGCTCAAGCCGGGCGGGACCGTGGTGATCTCCGGCGCGACGAGCGGTGACGCGTCGGCGGCCGAGCTCCAGCGGTTGTTCTTCCTCCAGCTGCGGGTGGTCGGCTCCACCATGGGCACCCGGGAGGAGCTGCGCGACCTGCTGGCGTTCTGCGACCTGAAGGGCCTGCGCCCCCAGATCGGCGCCCAGCTGCCGTTCGGGAAGGTCGACGAGGGGCTGCGCGCCATGCTCGACGGCGAGACCGCGGGCAAGATCGTCTTCAGTCGCGACTGAGCGCCGGCGCGCTGGTCCATCCGCACAAGAATCGTCCCCTTGAATGGTTCGATCGAACAAACCCGGTGACAGTTGACCGGCGTACGGTTCGCCGCACACCAATCCACCGAGGGAGCTGGACGAATGACGGTGCAGGGATTCGGCCGGGGCAGCGGCGTCTTCCGCCGCAAGCCGATCGAGCAGATCAGTGACGACAGGACACCCCTCACCCGCACGCTCGGGCTGTGGCAGCTGACCGCGATCGGCATCGGCGGCATCATCGGCGCGGGCATCTTCTCGCTGGCCGGCGCCGTGGCCAACAAGACCGCGGGCCCGGCCGTGCTGATCTCGTTCCTCGTCGCGGGCATCGCCAGCGCCGCCGCCGCGTTCTCCTACGCGGAGTTCGCGGGTCTGATCCCCAGGGCGGGTTCGGCCTACACCTACGGCTACGCCGTGCTCGGCGAGATCGTCGGCTGGTTCATCGGCTGGGACCTGCTGCTGGAGTACACCGCGATCGTGGCCGTGGTGGCGATCGGCATCAGCGGCTACTTCAACGAGCTGCTGAACCTGCTCGGCATCGACCTGCCGGTGTGGATGCTCGGCGCACCGGGCACCGAGGGCACGGACGTGGCGGCGGGCAGCTACAAGGTCAACCTGTTCGCCGCCCTGGTGTGCCTGCTGATCGCGTTCGTGCTCAACATGGGCATGAAGAACGCGGCCCGGTTCGAGACGACCCTGGTGTACCTGAAGGTCGCCGTGGTGCTGCTGGTCATCGTGGTCGGCGCGTTCCACATCGACACCGCCAACTACAACCCGTTCTTCCCGTTCGGCCTGTCCGGCGCGTTCACCGGCGCGGCCACGGTGTTCTTCGCGGTGTTCGGCTACGACGCCATGAGCACGGCCGCCGAGGAGTCCAAGGACTCCCAGAAGCACATGCCCAAGGCGATCATCTACTCGCTGGCCATCTCGATGGTGCTGTACGTGCTGGCCTGCCTCGTGCTCACCGGCATGGTCAACTACAAGGACGTGGACGCGGAGAGCGCGTTCGCCTCGGCGTTCGCCGACGTCGGCCTGCCCGCGCTGGGCATCGTCATCTCGGTCGGCGCGGTGCTGGGCATCACGACCGTGCTGTTCACGTTCCTCATGGGCGCGGCCCGCGTCGGCTACTCGATGTCGCGCGACGGGCTGCTGCCGAAGTGGTTCGCCAAGACCCACCCGGTCAAGCACGTGCCGACGCGCACCACGTGGGTGCTCGGCATCGCCTCCGCCGTCATCGCGGGCTTCCTGCCCATCGCCGCGGCCGCCGAGCTGACCAACATCGGCATCCTGCTGGCGTTCGTGGTCGTCTGCGTCGCGGTGATCGTGCTGCGGTACAAGCAGCCGGACCTGCCGCGCACGTTCCGGACGCCGGGCATGCCGGTCGTGCCGATCATCGGCGTGGTGTTCTCGCTGTGGCTGATCACGTTCCTCGCGCCGGAGACCTGGCTCCGCTTCGCGGTCTGGTTCGTCATCGGCCTGGTCGTCTACTTCACCTACAGCAGGCGGCGGTCACTGCTGAACCGCACCGCCGCCGACACCGAGGACTGAGTCGCACCACCGGCCGACCACGTCGGCCAGCACGGCCATCGGCAGCGGTCCGCCGCTCAGCACGAGGTCGTGGAACGCCCTGATGTCGAAGCGGTCGCCCAGCCTCCGCTCCGCCTCGCCGCGCAGGCGCTGGATCTCCAGCCGCCCCACCATGTACGACAGCGCCTGCGCGGGGTTCTCGATGTACCGGTCGACCTCGGAGAAGATGTCCACGTCCGGCATGACGGCGTTGGCGCGCAGGTAGTCCACGGCCTGCTGCCGCGTCCAGCGCAACGCGTGCAGACCGGTGTCCACCACCAGGCGCGCGGCGCGCAGCGAGTCCGCCGACAACATGCCCAGCCGTGCCACGTCGTCGCTGTAGAGGCCCATCTCGTCGGCCAGCCGCTCGGCGTAGAGCGCCCAGCCCTCCAGGTAGGCCTCGATGGAGGCGAACCGGCGCAGCAGCGGCAGGTCCCCCAGCTGCTGGGCCAGCGAGATCTGGAAGTGGTGACCGGGCACGCCCTCGTGGAACGCGGTGGCCTCGGCGCTGAACCGGTCGCGCAGCTCGGCCTGGTGGGTGTTGACGAAGTAGGTGCCCGGTCTGGAGCCGTCCATCGCCGGGTCCACGTAGTAGGCCAGCGGCGCGTTCGGCGCGTCCGCCGCCGGCACCACGTCGACCGCGCACCGCGCCGCCGGCACCGCGCCGAACCAGTCCCCCGCCACCTCCTCGGCACGGGCGATGCACCGCTCGGCCAACCGCACCATGTCGTCGGCGCCGGACCAGCGCAGGTCCGGGTCCGCGAGCAGCCGGGCGCGCACGCCGGCGGCCGTGATGGGGCCGAACACCCGGCTCCCGACCTCCTCGTACTCCCGGTCCAGCTCCTCGATCAGCTGCACGCCGATCCGGTGCAGCTCCTCCGGGGTGTGGCCGGTCGTGGTGTAGGTGCGGACGAGGTCCGCGTACGCCAGGTCGCCGTCGGGCAGCCAGCACAGGCCCGGTTCGTCCTCGCCGCGCCCGCGGTCGACCACCTCGACGCGCAGGAAGTCCCGGTAGCGGGCGACGGCGGGGCGCACGACCTCCTCCAGCAGCCGGGCGCACACCGGGGCGAACCGGGTGTCCCGCAGCGGCGCGGCCAGCGGGTCGTCGGCGTCGGCCAGGTAGCGGTCGAGGCGGTCGACGGCGGCCCGCACCAGGTGCCTCAGCGGACGGCGGACCGAGCCGCGTTGCCGCCGGGTGAGGGCTTCGAGGTAGGCGGGCAGCGACGACAGCCGGGTCAGGTAGGCCCGCCGTGCCGCGTCATCGGTCGGGCGGACCAGCGGCAACGCCACCAGCAGCACGGCCAGCGGCGCGTTGAGGCCTTCGGCGTGGGTGTGCTCGACCAGCTTCGCGTCCACGCCGTGCACCAGGCTCCACGCCTGCTGCACCACGACCGCACGCGTCACCGGGTCGTCGTCCCCGGCGCGCGCCCGGCGTGCCACGTCCTCGGCACGGGCGCGCAGCGCGCGCTCGCCGTCGGCGCTCGGGTCCGGCAACCGGTCGTCCCAGCCCGGGATGCCGAGCAGGGTGGCCATGACGGGATCGGCGTCCAGCACCAGGGTCAGCATCTCGTCGGCGAGCTCGCGCGCGGTCGTCACGACGTCATTCTGTGGTGCTACACCGGCGAAATGCGCGTGATCGCGACGGAAAGGGCCTGACGTGCCTCCGCCAGCAGGCGGCCGACGACCTCGGCGGCCGGGG
>NZ_JBFAAX010000274.1:0-3345 GCF_040639995.1 Actinosynnema sp. NPDC023658
GTCGTGGTCGGTGGCGATCATCTCCGCGATGGCGTCCAGCGCGGCGTCCGCGCCGTCGCCCTCGGCCGCCAGGACGACCTCGTCGCCGTGCATCGCGCCGAGCGTCATCAGACCCAGCACGCTCGCCGCCTCGACCGGTTGGCCGTCGTCCTTGCGGATGGTGACCTTCACCGGTTGCCCGGCGGCCGCCTTCGCCAGGAGTGCGGCCGGCCGCGCGTGCAGCCCGACCTTGCTCGCCACGGTGACCCGTCGCTCAGGCATGACCCGTCCTCTCGTCCTTCGCCTTCGCCGTTCAGGACGCCGTCGCGTCCGAGCGGCCTTCCTCGTTCCGCTTGGCGGCCCGCTCGGCGGTCCGTTCGGCCGCACGCTCGGCCCTGCCGTCACCGTCGACCGTGCTCGGGTCGGCCTCCGGGTCCTCGTCGGTGTTGCGGCCCGGCGTCATCAGGTTCCACTTGGTGATGACGAAGCGGAACAGGAAGTAGTAGACGGCCGCGTAGACCACGCCGAGCACGATGATCAGCAGGGGCTTGGTCGCGATGTTGAAGTTCAGCGCGTAGTCGATGGCGCCGGCGGAGAAGCCGAAGCCGTCGTGGATGCCCAACGCGTTGCTGATCGCCAACGAGGTGCCGGTGAGCACCGCGTGGATCACGTACAGCGGCCACGCCACGAACATGAACGCGAACTCCAGCGGTTCGGTCACACCCGTGATGAACGAGGTCAGCGCCGCCGAGCCCATGATGCCGGCGATGATCTTCTTCTGCGACGGCCGCGCGGTGTGCACGATCGCCAGCGCCGCCGCCGGGAGGGCGAACATGAAGATCGGGAAGAAGCCGGTCATGAACGTGCCCGCGGACGGGTCGCCCGCGAAGAACCGCTGGATGTCGCCGGTCTTGCCCTCGTACTCCCCGAAGACCTGCCACATGAACGTGTTCGGGATGTGGTGCAGGCCCAGCGGGAGCAGCAGGCGGTTGATCATGCCGTACAGGCCCGCGCCGATGATCGTGCTGCCGGAGATCGCCTTGCCGACCGAGGTCAGACCCGCGTCGAACCACGGGTAGATCAGGCCCATGACCACCGCGACGGGGATCATCACGCCCGCGACCAGGATCGGCACGAACCGCCGGCCGCCGAAGAAGGCCAGGTATGCGGGCAGCTTGATGCGGTGGTACTTCTGCCACAGCACGGCGGTGATCAAACCGACCACGATGCCGGTCAGCACCGAGTAGTTGATCATCTCCTGCTTGGCGTCGGCCGCCGCGTCGTCCGGCAGCGGCAGCACGAGCGGCGCCATGGCCTTGAACACGGCCTCGGTCACCACGAAGCCGACCACGGCGGCCAGCGCGGTGGAACCGTCACCGCGCCGGGCGAAGCCGATGGCCACACCGACGGCGAACAGCAGCGGCAGGTTGGCGAACAGGGCGTTGCCCGCTCCGCCGATGACACCGGCCACCGCGTTCCAGCCAAGTCCTTCCTTGCCGAGGATGTCGTCCTGGCCGAGTCGCAACAGGAGCGCGGCGACGGGCAGCGCGGCGATCGGCAGCATGAGGCTGCGACCGAAGCGCTGGAGTCCGGCCAGTCCCTTGATCTCACGACCGCCGGTCGCCTGTGGGGCGCTGGCGCTCATGGGGTACCTCCCTTGGCGGAGTGGTGCGGGCCGGATTCCGGGACGGTCCGGTCCAATTGCATGGTGACCTGGTAGAGATCGCCCCGGTACCAGGAGGTCATGTCCTCGACGGGTCTGCCTCGTGAGCTGGAGACCCGCCGGAAGACGAGCAGCGAGGTGCCGGGCCTGACGCCCAGCAGCTTCGCCGTCTCGGGGTCCGCGCCCTCGGCCCACACGGTCTGCCCCGCGTGGTCGAGCTGGACCCCGTACGCGTCGGCGATGAGGGTGTAGAGCGAGGTGGTGAGGTCGTGCCGGTCGAGGTCGGGCACGACCCGCGGGCTGTACCAGCCCCGTTCGACGGCCAGCGGCACGCCGTCCGCCCGGCGCAGGCGGACCAGCTTGCACGCCGGTTCGTCCGGCAGCAGGCCGAGCGCGGTGGTCGCCTCGGGCGGCGGCTGCTCCTCGGCGCAGGCCAGCACCTCGGTCGCGGGGGTCAGACCGCGCCGGCGCATGTCGTCGGTGAACGACTCCAGGTACAGCTGGACGTCCATGCGCCGCCGGGCGGTGAACGTGCCGCGGCCCTTCGCCCTGGTCAGCAGACCTTCAGCGACGAGCTGGCCGACCGCGGCGCGGACGGTGATGCGGGACACGCCGTACTGCTCGGCGAGGTCGCGCTCGGACGGGATCGGTGAGCCGGGGGGCAGCTCCTGCTCGGCCATGCGCCGCAGGATGTCGCGGAGCTGGGCGTGCTTGGGCCTGGGCCCGTCGACGATCTCGGCGCGGTTCATGACACCTCCCCGGTGCGTGCACGTCCAAAGCCGGATTGGTACTTTCCGGTCTAGACCAGTTGGTGCGGGGAGGATGCTCCGCGCGCCAACCGGGTGTCAACCGCCGTTACGGGACCGTGCCCGAGCGGTGGCACCCTCGGGCCAGGTGTCGAGAGAGGACTTCAAGTGGCGGACGACAAGGCGGAACGGATCCTCGCCGCGCTCGGCGGTGCGGACAACATCGTGGAGATCGAGCCGTGCATCACGCGCCTGCGCTGTGAGCTGGAAGACGGTTCCCTGGTGGACGAGAAGGCTTTGAAGGGACTGGGCGCGCATGGCGTGATGCGTTCGGGCAACGTCGTGCAGGTGATCGTGGGGCCCGAGGCCGACACGATCGCCAGCGACATCGAGGACCTCCTGTGACGCTGCGCGTGGCCAGCCCGGTCAGCGGTCGCGTGGTGCCGCTGACCGAGGTGCCGGACCCGGTGTTCGCGCAGGCCATGGTGGGTCCGGGGGTCGCGATCGAGCCCGACCGGGTCAGCGCCGACGTGGTGTCCCCCGTGGACGGGACGGTCGTGACGCTGCACCCGCACGCGTTCGTCGTGGCCACCGCGGAGGGCGCGGCGGTGTTGGTGCACCTCGGGATCGACACGGTGAAGCGCAAGGGCGAGGGCTTCACGCTGCACGTGGTCAAGGGCGAGGTCGTGCGCGCGGGGCAGCCCGTGGTGACGTGGGACCCGGCCGAGGTCGAGGCGGCGGGGTTCGCGCCGGTGTGCCCGGTGATCGCGCTCGACGCGACGCCGGAGGTGGTGCTCGACCAGGCCGGTGGTCCGGTCGCGGCGGGTGACGCGCTGTTCTCCTGGCAGCGGTGACCCGGTCGTCGGTGCCCGGCTGACGAGGTCGGTGTCCGGCTGACGTCGGTGTCCGGCTGACGAGGAGTGGGGGGGGTTTTGAGCATTATTAGCACTACGAGAA
>NZ_JBFAAX010000274.1:3355-7806 GCF_040639995.1 Actinosynnema sp. NPDC023658
ACGTGCCCGGGGCGCCCGGTCGGCCGGGGCCCTCCTGACGCGGAGCGCGCCCGCCGGACGGGCTACCCCCGCTCCGCAGGAGTCGGTTCAAACCAACAAACCAGCCGCACTCCTCGTTGCGCCAGGGGTGATCACGCGATCACGCTGGGTCCATGCTGATCCCGGGATTCCTGGCCGGCGCCCTGGGCGCCGCGTTGCTCCGCCGCCTGCCCCGTGGCGCGACGGTGAGTCCGCTGTGGTGCGCGGCGCCGACGGCGGTGTTGTGGTTCGTCGCCTGGGCCTTGGCGCCGCCGCGCTGGCTGCCCGTGCCGCTGCTGGTGGCGTGGCTGGGCGTGCTGCTGGTGGTCACGGACCTGCGGCACCGGCGCCTGCCCGACGCCCTGACGCTGCCCGCCTACCCGGCGGTCGGGGTCGCGCTGTGGCTGTGCGGCGCGGACCTGGCACGCGCGCTGGCGGGCTGCCTGCTCTTCGGCGGCTTCCACCTGGCGGTCCACCTGGTCAAGCCGTGGGCCCTGGGCGGCGGTGACGTGAAGCTGGCGGGTCCGCTGGGCGCGGTGCTGGCCTCGGTGTCCTGGTCGGCCCTGCCCGCGGGAGCCCTGCTGGCGAGCCTGATCACCCTCCTGCTGAGCACGCGGTGGCCTGCCGACGCCGTCCCGCACGCCCCGGGCCTGCTCACGGCGACGTGGCTGGCCGCGCTCTGGCCTCCCTGACCCCGTTCCCGCCCGCCCGCGGACCCGCGACGCCGGCGACGGCGCAGTTCACGGCCTGTGGAAGGATCCCGCACGTGCTGCGCTGGATCACCGCTGGGGAGTCCCATGGACCGGCCCTCGTCGCCGTGCTGGAAGGCATGGTCGCCGGGGTCGAGGTCACCACTGCCGACCTGACCGCTCAACTGGAGCGCCGCAGGCTCGGCTTCGGCCGCAGCCCCCGCATGGGGTTCGAGGCCGACGAGGTCGAGATCCTGGGCGGTGTCCGCCACGGGCTCACCCAGGGAGGCCCGATCGCGGTCCGGATCGGGAACACCGAGTGGCCGAAGTGGCAGAAGGTGATGTCCGCCGACCCGGTCGAACCGGGCGAGCTGAAGCCCACCGGTCGCAACGAGGCGCTGACCAGGCCCCGGCCCGGTCACGCCGACCTGCCCGGCATGCAGAAGTTCGGCTTCGACGAGGCCCGACCGGTGCTGGAGCGCGCCAGCGCCCGGGAGACCGCGGCCCGCACCGCGCTCGGCACGGTCGCCCGCCACTTCCTCAAGCAGGTGTTCGACGTGGACGTGATCAGCCACGTCGTCTCCATCGGCAAGGCCAAGACGCCCGCCGACGCGCCGGTGCCCGGCCCGGACGACCTGGCCGCCGTCGACGCGAGCCCGGTCCGGGCGTTCGACGCGCGCGGCACCGAGGCGATGGTGGCCGAGGTCGAGGCGGTCAAGGAGGCGGGTGACACGGTCGGCGGCGTGATCGAGGTGATCGCCTACGGCCTGCCGCCGGGCCTGGGCTCGCACGTGCACTGGGACCGGCGCCTCGACGCGCGGTTGGCCGGCGCGCTGATGGGCGTGCAGGCGATGAAGGGCGTGGAGATCGGGGACGGCTTCACGACCGCGGAGCGGTGGGGCAGCCAGGCGCACGACGAGATCGACCGGGGCCCCGGGCCCAAGGGCGTCACGCGGCGCTCGAACCGCGCGGGCGGCCTGGAGGGCGGCATCACCAACGGCGAGCCCTTGCGGGTCCGCGTCGCGATGAAGCCGATCTCGACCGTTCCCCGCGCCCTGTCCACTGTGGACGTGCGGACGGGCGAGCCGGCGGTGGCGATCCACCAGCGCTCGGACGTGTGCGCGGTGCCGCGCGCGGGCGTGGTGCTGGAGTCGGTGGTGGCGCTCGTGCTGGCCGAGACGGCGCTGGAGAAGTTCGGCGGCGACTCGATCGCGGAGACCAAGCGCAACGTCACGTCCTACGTGGAGTCGCTGGCGGCCCGCTGGGAGGGACTGTGAGCCCGAGGTTCGTCGTCCTGGGCCCGCCCGGCGCGGGCAAGACGACGGTCGGCCGGTTGCTCGCCGAACGCCTCGGCGTCGCCTTCCGCGACACGGATGACGACGTGGTGGCCACCGCGGGCAAGCCGATCTCCGACATCTTCACCGACGACGGCGAGCCGGCGTTCCGCGCGCTGGAGGAGCGGGCCGTCGCGGAGGCCTTGGCGTCCCACGACGGCGTGCTCGCGCTGGGCGGCGGCGCGGTGCTGGCCGAGGCCACCCGCGCGCGACTGGCCGGTCACACCGTGGTCTTCCTCAACGTCGGCATGGCGGAGGGCGTGAAGCGCACCGGCATGTCCAGCGCCCGCCCCCTGCTGGCCGGGGTGAACCCGCGCGCGACGTTCAAGGTGCTGCTGGACGCCCGCCTGCCGCTGTACCGGGAGGTGGCGACCGTCGAGGTGGTCACCGACGACCTGACGCCGGAGCAGGTCGTCGACCAGGTGCTCCGCCCGGTGGGACCGGCGCAAGGGGCCTGATCGGAGTGGACCTGACCGGGGCCCGCGTCCTCGCGCGCCGCGCCGCGGCACAGGGCCTGCACGGCGACGGTCCCGCCGCGGTGCTGCCGCTGGGCGTGGTGGACAGCCCGCCGAAGACGGGCGCGGCGGCGTTGGGCCCGGGTGCTCACGTCGGACGGCGAGGCCGTCGCCGGGTCGTACCGGCGCGACGACCTGCCGCCCGGTGCGCTGGTCGGCCTGCCGGTCTCGGCCGGGATCGTCGAAGGGCGGGCGCGGGTCGTGCTGGACCTGGCGACGGCCGACGTCGAACCGGGCGACATCCTGGTCACCGCGCACACCGACCCCAGCTGGTCGCCGCTCTTCGTCGCGACCGCGGGCCTGGTGACCGAGGTCGGCGGCCTGATGACGCACGGCGCGGTGGTGGCGCGGGAGTACGGCCTGCCGGCCGTCGTCGGGGTGGAGCGCGCCACGCACCTGATCCGGGACGGCCAGCGGATCCGGGTGAACGGCACCGACGGCTACGTCGAGCTCCTCTTCGAGGCCTGACGGCCCACCCCGACCGCCGAGACCGCGCGGGTGCGGCTCCCAGTATCGGAGCCGCACCGGCGGGGTCGTCAGTCGATGGCGTACGAGTCACCGCAGACCTTCCACATGAGCGAGGTCTTCAGGTCGGAGTCCCGGTTCTTCAGCAACACCCACTACACCGTGTCAATTTTCCTGGTGTCGGAGTTCGCCTCCGCCTGCTTCACGTTGCGGCGGTGTCCCAGGCGGGGAGTGGGCCGAGGTCGAAAGGTCTGGTCACGGTTCGCTTGGCGATTCTCCATCGGCCATCGTGACGGCGGTACTCGTCGAGGTAGGTGCCCCCTCCGTTGAGCCAGGTGTTGCGGTCGACCTGAACATGGACGATGACATCGCTGCGGCCGGTCGCGACTCCCTGCGCTGCGTCTGTCAGGTCGACGACGTGGTTGACCGTTCCGTGCTGCATGGCCGAAAACGCCTGCCACTGTCGCCGAACGGCGTTGCAGATAGCGTCGAGGCCGGTGAACACCAGGTCCGAGCTGGTTGCCCACACCCCGTCCGGCGTCCACACCTCACGCCAGAGCTCAAGGTCACGGTGGTCGGCCGCCACGCAGTAGTGCTGAGCCAGCCGGTGCAGGGCCAGTTCGGTCTCGATCCGCTCCAGCCGGGCGATGAAATCACCTACGTCGCTCATGACCACTACAGTGGCGGGTCTTCGCGTCCGGTGCGGGAACCCTGCCGACCGTCATTCCGGACTCGGCAACCGCCCCTGCAAACCAGGTCCAATCCCAGCAAGCCTTGTGCTTGCCGATATCACGGTCCTGCGACGTCAACCGGGCAACTCCCGATCGATGCTTCGCCGGATCCGAATGCTGGTCTGCCTGGAGACAGTCCTGCGCTGGCGGGAGTGCCCAGCACGTCGCGGATTGGCTTCTCCGGATCTTTGGTCCGCTTCGCGTTCAGCGACACCTTCCGGCCATCGGGCGCGGTCACCGTCACGGTCACATCCGAACGGCGCTGCACCCGCCGCTACGACCAGCTCCGTCGCCACACCCATCTCGTCCGGCGCGGCCTCGCCGTCCAGCGGTCTGGCGTCGGGCAGGGTCGTCGATCCTTCCACCGGTGCGAGAGGGCTACCGGGACTGACGACGTGGTGCAGAGCTTCTGATCGGTGAAGCCGGCGACACCTGCGAAGCGCGGTGGAAATCGATTGGTCGGTGGGCTCGACCCCTGTCAGGATCAGGACCTTGTGAGCAGCCGGCCGGTCGTTTCCGGGGTTCCGGTCGGGGCGGTAGCCGTGCCCGACATCGTCATGGCGCTCGCCGGTGACGCCACCATCACCCCCGTGTGGCGCAACGAACTCGGCGCTGCTCGACGAGGCGGGTGTCGGCATCACCCTGCTGCACCACGCCCTGCCCAACCCGCTGTCCACGCCGTTCTGGTACTCCCACGGC
>NZ_JBFAAX010000275.1:0-7789 GCF_040639995.1 Actinosynnema sp. NPDC023658
GAACGCCGCCGTGGAGAGCACCGCGGTGACCAGCGCCAGTGCCGCGACCCGGCGTGCGCCCATCACGATCGCGGTGGCGACCAGCACGGTCAGCGCGGCGACGGTCCAGCGGAGCGCGGGCGCCCACTCGGCGAACCGCTGGAGCAGGGCGAAGCCCCAGAACCCGGCCGCGGCGACCATCAGCGCCAGCGCCACGCGCACCGGGAGGTGCCGGCGTCCGCGCCACATCTCCCGGCCGGAGATGGCGACGAGCGCGGCGACGCCCGGCGCGACGGCGACCGTGTAGTAGGGGTGCGTGATGCCGCTCATGAAGCTGAACACGATCCCGTTGCCCAGCACCCACAGGCCCCACAGGACCAGGGCCGCACGGGTGCGGTCGGTGCGCGGGAGGCGGCGGGTGAACCACAGCCCGGCGACCAGCCCGATGAGCGCGGCCGGCAGCAGCCACGAGATCTCGGCGCCCATGCTCGCCCCGAACAGCCGGCCGATGCCGGTCTCGCCGCCGAAGCCGAGGTTGCCGTTGCCGCCACCGCCCACGACGACACCGCCGCCGCCTCCACCGCCACCACGACCGCCGAAGATCCGGCCCAGGCCGTTGTAGCCGATGGCCAGCTCCCACAGCGAGTCGTTCTGCGACCCGCCGATGTAGGGCCGGGACGCGGCGGGCCACAGCTCGACCAGGGCGATGAACCACCCGGCGGACGCGGTCACCGCCGCGCCCGCGCCGAGCAGGTGCAGGAACCGCTTGCCCAGGGTGGTCGGCGCGGCCAGCAGGTAGACGGCGGTGAACGCGGGCAGCACCAGCAGCGCCTGACCCATCTTGGCCAGGAACGCGAACCCGATCGCCACGCCCGCCAGCGCCAGCCACCAGCCGGAGGCCTTGTCCAGCGCCCGCACGGTGCAGTAGGCGCCGGCGACCATCAGCAGCACCAGCAGCGCGTCGGGCAGGTTGAACCGGAACACCAGCACGGCGACCGGCGTCACCGCCAGCGCCGCTCCCGCCACCAACCCGGCCACCGCGCCGGACGTGCGCTTCACCGCGGCGTACAACAACCACACGGCGAGCACGCCCTCGACGGCCTGCGGTGCGAGCGCGGTCCAGCTGGAGAACCCGAAGACGCGGGCGGCCAGCCCGCTCACCCACAGCGCGGCGGGCGGCTTGTCGACGGTGATCACGCCGCCGGCGTCGGACCCGCCGAACAGCCAGGCGACCCAGCTCTGCGAGCCGGCCTGGGTGGCCGCGGCGTAGTAGCTGTTGCCCCAGCCGGACGAGGTGATGTTCCACAGGTAGAGGACCGCGGTGCCGACCAGCAGCACGACGAGCGCGGGCGTGGTCCGGTTCCGGCCCGACGGCGGCGCGGCCGACGTGGGTGCGGGCGCGGTCAGGGTTGCGGTGGTCATGGAAGAGGTCCCTGGGGTCGTCGGGTTCGAGGTGATCGGGGTCGGTGTGACCGGTTTCGGGGCGGCCGGGGTCGGGGTGGCCATCAGGTCGTGGCCCCCGCGGCGCGGCGCGACCGGAAGACCCAGTTGCGCAGCAGCAGGAAGCGCAGCACGGTGGCGAGGAGGTTGGCCCCGACGACCGCGACCAGCTCGGCCGGGCCGCCGGGCGCGGCGAACAGGTGCAGCACGGCCAGCGAGCCGCTGGTCAGCGCGAGGCCGAGGCCGAACACGAGCAGGCCCTCGAACTGGTGGCGCCCCGCGCCGCGCCGACCGCGCACCCCGAACGTGAACCGGCGGTTGGCCGCGGTGTTGGCGACGGCGGTGACCAGCAGCGCCACCAGGTTCGCGCCCTGCGCGCCCAGACCGCCGCGCAGCGCCACGAACAGCAGCAGGTAGGCCAACGTGCTGATCACGCCGACCGCGCCGAACCGGACCAGCTGCTTGAACAACCCGGCGGGCACACCCGGCGTCTGCGGTTCCAACGGTTCCCTCCCCAGCTGGGTGCGGAGCTCACCGACCGGGATCCGGCCGGTCACCAGACCGCGCGCCACCCGGGCGACGCCCTTGAGGTCCGCCACGGCGGTCGACACGATGTCCACCCGGCTGTCCGGGTCGTCGACCCAGTCCACCGGCACCTCGTGGATGCGCGCGCCGGCGCGTTCGGCCAGCACCAGCAGCTCGGTGTCGAAGAACCACCCGGTGTCCTCGACGTGCGGCAGCAGCCGCCGGGCCACGTCGGCGCGGATCGCCTTGAACCCGCACTGCGCGTCGGTGAACCGGGTCGCGAGCGCGCCGCGCAGGATCAGGTTGTAGCAGCGGGAGATGAACTCGCGCTTCGGCCCGCGCACCACCCGCGCCCCGCGCGCCAGCCTGCTGCCGATCGCCAGGTCCGAGTGCCCGGAGATCAACGACGCCACGAGCGGCGCGAGGGCGGCCAGGTCGGTGGACAGGTCGACGTCCATGTACGCCAGCACGGCCGCGTCCGACGCGGACCACACCGCCTTCAGCGCCCGGCCGCGCCCCTTCTCCGCCAGGTGCACCGCGGCCACGCCGGGCAGCTCGCGGGTCAGGTCGTCCGCGACGGCACGCGTCCCGTCGGTGCTCGCGTTGTTGGCGATGGTGATCCGGAACGTGTACGGGAACGTCCCGGTCAGGTCGGCGTGCAGCTTGCGCACGCAGGGCGCGAGGTCGCGCTCCTCGTTGTACACCGGCACCACCACGTCGAGCACGGTGGTCGTCGTGAGCGTCGCGAAGGTCATGAGGTCACCCTCGGGCTCTCGGCTGGGCGGCTCGTGTGTCATCGCTGTGCGCCCGCTGTGAGGTCGTAGAGGGTCACGCCGTCCACCTCGGTCGCGGTGAACGTGTCGGCCACCCACTCCGCGATCCGCTCGGCCGCGTCGCTGCCGGTCTCGGCGCGCATCCCGCCACCGCCGAGGAAGTAGTGGATCCGTCCACTTCGGACGAACTCCTGGAACTCCTCGAACGTCGGGGCGGGATCGGTGCCGTTGAACCCGCCGACGGCCATCACCGGCGCACCGCTGCCGAGCTGGTACCCGGCCGCGTTGTTCGACCCGACGGTCGCCGCGGCCCAGGTGGAGCCGTCGTCGTCGCGCAGCAGGGCGACCAGCGCGTCACCTGGCGTGGGCGCGCTGAGCAGACCGCCCATCCCGCCACCGCGCCCGCCGGTGGCGTTGGTGACCGCGCCGCCCGGACCCATGATCACCAACCCGCCGCCCGGCCGGTCCGCCCGCGCCGGCCCGGCGCTGGGGATCGCGCCGGAGTGCGGCGTCGCGGCGGTGGCCACCGAGTAGGCGCCCGGACCGAGCAGCGCGGCGACCACCGCCACCGGCACGACCACGACGGCGGGCGCGACCGCGGCGAGGAACAGCCCCACCGCGCCGATCAGGCCGAGGACCAGCACGGCCACGGCCAAGGGGGTGGACCAGTCCAGCAGCAACAGGTAGCACTGAAGCGCGGTCACGGCCAACGCGCCGGACAGCGCCGCCGCCGCGACGGGTTCGTGCCGCTTGCGCCACAACGCGACCGCGCCGATCCCGATCAGCGCGCCGATCGCGGGCGCCAGCGCCACCGTGTAGTAGGCGTGGATGATGCCGTTCATGAAGCTGAACACCACGGCGGTGACCAGCAGCCAACCGCCCCACAGCGCGAGGCCGACCCGTTCGGCGGCCCGGCCCGCCCACCAGCCGGCGACCAGCAGCACCAGCGCGGTCGGCAGCAGCCAGGCGATCTGACCGCCCATCTCGTCCCCGAGCAGCCTGCCCCACCCGCTCGAACCCCAGCCGCGCCCGCCGCCGACGCTGCCGACCTCGTCGCCGGTGAGCCTGCCGAGCCCGTTGTAGCCCAGCGCCAGCTCCAGCACGCTGTCGGACTGAGACCCGCCGATGTGCGGTCGTGAGCCCGCGGGCACCAGCTCCACCGCCAGCACCCACCAGCCGCCGGCCACGACCACCGCGCCCAGCGCCGCGCCGAGGTGCCACACCTTGCGCAGCACCGCCGTCGGCGCGAACGCCAGGTACACCGACCCGAACGCGGGCAGCACCAGGAACGCTTGCAGCATCTTCGCCAGGAACGCGAACCCCACCGCCGCGCCGGCCAGGACCAGCCACCGCACCGAGGCCTTCTCGGTGGCCCGGGTCGTGCAGTAGGCGCCCGCCACGAGCAGCAGCACCATCAGCGCGTCGGGGTTGTTGAACCGGAACATCAGCACGGCGACCGGCGTCAGCGCCAGCACCGCGCCCGCGATCAGGCCGGCCGCCTCACCGGCCGTCCGGCGCACCGCGGCGTGCAGCAGCCACACGCTCGCCATGCCCATGAGGGCCTGCGGCACCAGGATGCTCCAGGCGTTGACGCCGAACAGGCGGGCCGACAACCCCATCACCCACACCGCCGCCGGTGTCTTGTCGACGGTGATGGAGCCCGGCGAGTCGGTCGCGCCGAAGAACCACGCGCGCCAGCTCCCGGCACCGGCCTGGGCGGCGGCGGAGTAGTAGGCGTTGGCCCAGCCGGAGTCGCCCAGCCGCCAGAGGTACAGCGCCGCCGTGCCGGCCAGCAACAGCAGCAGTGGTAGTCGCGCTCGCATGCGGTCGAGCCTGTCGGCGGACCCTGGGCGGTCCTTGTGCCGCGCCTGTGAGCCGGCTGTGCGCGATCAGGTCCCGGCCGCGGTCACCGGGGCAGGCGGACGGTGAACGTGGTCCGACCCGGCCTGCTGGCCAGCCGCACGGTCCCGTTGTGCGAGGCCACCACGGCGGCCACGATCGACAGGCCGAGCCCGGTGCTGCCGGCCGCGCGGGACCGCGACGTGTCGCCCCGGCTGAACCGCTCGAACACCTCGGCCTGGAGCCCGGCCGGGATCCCCGGGCCGTCGTCGCTCACCGACACCTGCGCCGCACCGTCCGTTGTGGACAACGACGTGGTGACCGTCGTGCCCGGCGGCGTGTGCGTGCGCGCGTTGGACAGCAGGTTCGCCAGCACCTGGTGCAGCTTGTGCTCGTCGCCGGTCACCTGCACCGCGTCCGGCGGCAGCTCCAACCGCCACTCGTGGCCCGGCCCGGCGATCCGGGCGTCGCTGACCGTGTCGACCACCAGCCGCGACAGGTCGACCGGGTCGCGCGCCAACGGGCGTCCCGCGTCCAGCCGAGCCAGCAGCAGCAGGTCCTCGACCAACGACGTCATCCGCACCGCCTCGGACTCCACCCGCCGCATCGCGTGCGCGATCTGCTCGGGCACCTCGTCGGGCGTGCGGCGGGTCAGCTCGGCGTACCCGCGGATGGCGGCCAGCGGGGTGCGCAGCTCGTGGCTCGCGTCCGCGACGAACTGCCGGACCCGCGTCTCGCTGGCGTGCCGCGCCTCCAGCGCCTTGCCGACGTGCCCGAGCATCCGGTTCAGCGCCAGGCCGACCTGCCCCACCTCGGTGTCGGGGTCGGCGTACTCCTCGGGCACCCGTTCGGCCAGCGCGACCTCGCCCTGGTGCAGCGGCAGCTCCGCGACCCGGCTCGCGGTCGCGGCGACCCGTTCCAGCGGGCGCAGGGTGCGGCGCACGATCAGCGCGCCGGCCAGGCTCACGGTGATCACCCCGGCCAGCGCCACCCCGCCGAGGATCCACGCCATCCGCCCGACCGTGCTGTTCACGTCGGCCAGCGGCATCCCGACGGTCACCACGCCGCCGCCCGGCGTGCCGACGGAGAGCAGCCGGTGGTCACCGAGCCCGTCCAACGTCGCGGTGTGCGCCTGCCCGTCGACGGGCACGGTCTCCATCTGCCCGGCGACGGCGGTGGAGAGCCCCTCCCGGTCACCGAAGCCGGTCGGCTGCCGCTGGGTGTCCGTTACTCCGTCACCGAGCCGGACCAGCGCGAGCGTCCCCGGCGGGAAGCCGGGGTCGTCCAGCGGACCGGGCCGCGCCCCGCCCGGCATCGGGTACTGCATCCGCTGCGAGTTGCGGCCGATCTTGACGGCCGACTCCCAGAGCTTGCCGTCCAGCTGCTTGACCAGGGAGTCCCGCAGGGCGAACCCGGTCGCCACGCCGATGATGGCGCACACCACCGCGAGCAGGACGACCTGCGCGGCCACCAACCGCGTCCGCAGTGGCCACTGCCTGACGCGCGGGGACCCGGCGTCAGGTCGAGGGCTTGAGGACATAGCCGGCGCCCCGCATCGTGTGGATCATCGGGGCTCTGCCCGCGTCGATCTTCTTGCGCAGGTAGGAGATGTACAGCTCGACGATGTTGGCCTGCCCGCCGAAGTCGTAGCTCCACACCCGGTCCAGGATCTGCGCCTTGGACAGCACCCGCCGGGGGTTGCGCATCAGGAACCGCAGCAGCTCGAACTCGGTCGCGGTGAGGTCGACCGCGGTGCCGCCCCGGCGCACCTCGCGCGTCTCCTCGTCCAGCACCAGGTCGCCCACCACCAGCTCGGTGCCCGCGCCCGACTCGGTGACGCCGGTGCGGCGCAGCAGGCCGCGCAACCGCAGCACGACCTCCTCCAGGCTGAACGGCTTGGTCACGTAGTCGTCGCCGCCCGCGGTGAGCCCGGCGATCCGGTCCTCCACCGCGTCCTTCGCGGTCAGGAACAGCACGGGCAGCGCCGGCAGGTCGGCCCTCATCCGGCGCAGCACCTCCAGGCCGTCGAAGTCGGGCAGCATCACGTCCAGCACGACCACGTCCGGCCGGAACTCGCGCGCAGCGCGCACGGCGGAGGTGCCGTCCAGCGCGGTGCGGACCTCCCAGCGCTCCATCCGCAACGCCATGGACATCAGCTCGGCCAACGTGGACTCGTCGTCCACGACGAGGACCCGCACGGGACTGCCGTCCGGGCGGCGGAGTTCAGGGGACGACCCCGAAGCGGACACTGGGCGCATGCTCCGATCCTGGACCCGGCCCTTGAGCCGGACCTGTGCCGGTCCTGTGTACCACCTGTGAACCCGTGCGACAGGTCGGGGCCGCACGCACAGGCACCGCCCATCGGCCGCACAGCCGGCTCACAGGCTCCACCGCGACGGTGGTCGCCATGACTACCGAAACCGAGCAGCACCCGACCTGGGGTGAAGAGCCACCGCCGCAGGCCGCCGCTGCGGGGAACGGCTGGAACGGCCGCAAGTCCCTCGCCGCGGTCGCGATCGCGGTCGGCATCGCCGCCGTCGGCGGCGGTGTCATCTACGCCGCGAGCAACTCCGACGCCGCGCAGCGCATGGGCGGTCCCGGCGGCTACCACATGAGGGGAGGACCCGGCGGCCTGGTGATCATGGGCGGTCCGTTCGGCGACTCGCTGCACGGCGCGTTCCAGAAGGGCGAGGTCACCGGGGTCACCGACTCGTCCATCACGGTGAAGAGCACCGACGGGTTCGACCGGACCTACCTGATCGACGACGGCACCGAGGTCAACGGGGGTCAGGGGCACCTCGACGACATCACCGAGGGCGACACCGTCACCGTCGTCGCCTCCTCGGACGGCGACGAGCAGCCCACCGCCGACACCATCATGGAGGGCGACGTGCAGCGCGGCGGGCCGCAGCAGCGGCAGGACGGCAAGCCGCCCGTCAACGGGCAGCAGGGGACCCCGCCGACCCGGTAGAACTACCGGCATGACCCGACTGGCGCTCTCGGCGCTGCTGGCGACCCTGGCCCTGCTCGGGGTCGCGCCCACCGCGTCCGCCCACACCGCGCTGGTGTCGAGCGACCCGGCGAGCGGCGCGTCGCTGCCGCAGAGGCCCGCTCAGCTGACGCTGACGTTCACCGAACCGGTGCCCGCCGAGAGCGCCGCGGTCACCGTCCAGGCCCCCGACGGCAGCGCCTGGCCGTCGGGGGAGGTCACCGCCCGGGGCGCGACGCTGACC
>NZ_JBFAAX010000276.1:0-7781 GCF_040639995.1 Actinosynnema sp. NPDC023658
GGCCCACCCCCCCCCCCCGCGGGGGGCCCGCCCGCACCCCCGCCTCCGCCCGGGCGGTCTCACCCCCCGCCCCCGCGCCCCCCCGACGCCCCCCCCCCGCCACCGGGTCGGGGGCGACGTCGTGTCGACGGCCCGCGCCCGGTCGAATTCGATTCGAATTCGACCACAGGTCGAACTCCACCGTCGAACGGCAATCGAATGAGGTCACGTCGTTGACGTGCGGCCGACACTTTCGTAATACTCTGTTCGCACTTCTGGATAGAGTTCACATTTATGAACAAATTCGCCGGGGAAGGCCCCTCGCCATGCGGATACTCAGTACTGCGCTCGTGCTTTCCTGCGCCCTCGGCGTGATCGCGGCGGCACCCGCGCACGCGAGCCCTGACCTGGGGAAACAGGTTCTCCAGCCCGGTGACGGCTGGGCTTCGAGCGGCACCGGCACCACCGGCGGTTCGGCCGCGACCACCGAACACGTCGTGCGCACGGCGGCGGAACTGAGGGCCGCCCTCGCGGCTCCCGCGCCCCGCCTCATCAAGGTGCGCGGCGTTATCGACGTCAGGGCCGATTGCGCGACCTACGCCACCGACGGCTACACGCTGGCGGGCTATTTGGCCGCGTACGACCCCGCCGTTTGGGGGCGTGACACCGAACCGAGCGGCCCGCTGGAGGACGCCCGCGCGGCGTCCGGCCGCAGGCAGGCGGAGGCCATCGCCTTCAACGTCGGCTCGGACACCACGATCGTCGGGGACGGCAAGGGCGCGGGCATCACCGGCGGCAACGTCCGGGTGCACGGCGTGCAGAACGTCATCATCCGCAACCTCACCTTCCGCGACACCCGCGACTGCTTCCCGCAGTGGGACCCCACCGACGGCGCGACGGGAAACTGGAACTCCGACTACGACGCGGTGTCCCTCCAGCGCGCCACGAACGTGTGGGTCGACCACAACACGTTCACCGACCAGCCGTACCCGGACAGCACGTTGCCGGACTACTTCGACCGCCCGTTCCAGCAGCACGACGGCGCGCTCGACATGACCAACGGCACCGACCTGGTCACCGCCTCGTACAACCTGTTCGCGGACCACGGCAAGACGATGCTCATCGGCTCGTCCAACACCTCGACCACCGACCCCGGCAAGCTGCGGGTGTCGGTGCACCACAACATCTTCCGCAACGTCGAGGAACGCCTGCCCCGGGTCCGGTTCGGCCAGGTGCACGTCTACGACAACCTGTACGAGCCCGGCGCGACGTTCAACTACGCGTGGGGCGTCGGGGTGCAGTCGAAGCTGTACGTGCAGAACAACTACGTCAAGCTCGCCGGCGGCGGCTCGGTCGAGCAGCTGATCCACAACTGGGGCGGCACGGCCATCACCGAGGTCGGCACGCTGGTCGACGGACGCCCGGTGGACGCGCTCGCCGCGTTCAACGCGGCCAACCCGACCGCGCAGCTCGGTGACGACGCCGGGTGGACGCCCGCGTACACCCGCGGCCTGGAGCCCGCCGAGCGGATCAAGAACCTGAAGGCGGGCGCCCAGGCCCGCGACCGGTTCCACGTGGCCAAGGGCACCGACTTCGACACCGTGCAGGCCGCGATCGACGCCGCACCGCCGGGCACCACCATCACCATCGGCAAGGGCGTGTACCGCGAGGTCGTCCGGGTGCCCGTGACGAAGCCGGACCTGACGCTCAAGGGCTCCACGGGCACCGCCCGCGACGTCGTGATCGACTACGACAACGCCAACGGCACGAAGAAGCCCGACGGCACGACCTACGGCACCACCGGCTCGGCCACCGCGACGATCGAGGCGGACGGGTTCACCGCGCGCGACCTGACGTTCAGCAACTCGTTCGACCGGGCCGCGCACCCGGAGATCACCGGCACGCAGGCCGTCGCGGTGAAGGCGACGGGGGACCGGCAGTACTACGACCGGGTCCGGTTCCTCGGCCACCAGGACACCCTGTACGCCGACACGCGGGCCGTCGGCACCCGGGCCCGCCAGTACTACCGGGGCGGCGAGGTCGTCGGGGACGTCGACTTCCTGTTCGGCCGCGCCACCGCGGTGTTCGACCGGATGACCATCAGGGCGCTCGACCGCGGCGGCGACCACGCCGGGGGAGGGGTGGCGGGCTACCTCACCGCCGCCAGCACGCGCCGCGACAACCCGCACGGGTTCCTGATCACGAACTCCACGATCGTCAGCGACGCGCCCGCGGGCACCTACTACCTCGGACGGCCGTGGCACCCCGGTGGCGACACCGAGGCCATCGCCTCCGTCGTCATCCGCGACTCGAAGCTGCCCGCCGCGGTGAAGGCCGCGCCGTGGACCGACATGTCCGGGTTCTCCTGGCGCGACGCCCGGTTCGCGGAGTTCCGCAACTCCGGCGCGGGCGCCCACCCCGGAGGGGACGACGCCGGCGCGGACCGGCCGCAGCTCACGGCGGAGCAGGCCGCGCAGCACACCGTGCGCGCCTACCTCGGTGACTGGAACCCCGCATGAGGACCCGCACCTGGGCGCCCTACGCCCTGATCGCACCGACGCTGGTGCTGATGGCGATCTTCCTGGTCTACCCGATCGGGAGCGTCGTCTACTACAGCCTCCAGCGGTACAACGTCACGCAGCCGTGGAAGAACGGCTTCGCGGGGCTGGACAACTTCACCCGGATGCTGTTCGACGACCCGCTGTTCTGGCAGAGCCTCGCGTTCAGCGCCAAGTGGGTGGTCGTCGAGGTCGGGCTGCAACTGCTGCTCGGCCTGGTGCTGGCGCTGATCGTGAACGAGACGTTCATCGGTCGGGGCGTGGCGCGAGCCATGGTGTTCTCGCCGTGGGCGGTGTCCGGCGTGCTCACCACGGGCATCTGGATCCTGCTGCTCAACCCGTCCACCGGCGTCTTCCAGGTGCTGTCGCAGTGGGGCATCGGCTCGCCGGGCACGTCCGTGCTCGGCAACCCCGACACGGTGTTCGACGCCCTCGTGGTGACCGAGCTGTGGCGCGGTGTGCCGTTCTTCGCGATCCTGCTGCTGGCCGACCTCCAGAGCATCCCCAAGGACCTCTACGAGGCGGCGTCCGTGGACGGCGCGAGCCGGTGGCGGCGCTTCACCAGCGTCACCCTGCCGCACCTCAAGGACGCGATCATCCTGTCGACGCTGCTGCGCGCGGTGTGGGAGTTCAACAACGTCGACCTCATCTACACGCTGACCGGCGGCGGTCCCGCGAACCAGACCACCACGCTGCCGCTGTACGTCGCCAGGCAGGCCGTCGACTCGCACAACTTCGGGTACGGCTCGGCGCTCACCGTCGCCGGGTTCCTGATCCTGTTGTTCTTCTCGATCGTCTACCTGCGGGTGTCGAAGTTCGGGAGCCGTTCATGACCGAGACCCTGGGCAAGACCGACACCCTGGTGCGGGAGGTCGCCGGCACCACGCACAGCCCGCCGCCGACCAGGCGCCGCCGCCGGGCCGTGGCCGAGGAGCCGGGCAAGCGCTGGCTCATCCACGTGCCGCTGGTGGTGTACCTGCTGTTCACGGTCGTCCCGTTCTACTGGATGCTGGTGTTCGCGGTCCGGCCGACCGGCTCCACGCAGCTCGTGCCGTGGCCGATCACGTTCGAGCACTTCGACACCGTGTGGAACGACATCGGGTTCGGCGTGTTCTTCTACAACAGCGTGGTCATGGGTCTGGGCGTGCTGGTGTTCGTGACCGTGCTGTCGGTGATGGGCGGCTACGCGCTCGCGCGGTTCAAGTTCCGCGGCCAGCGGCTGTTCCTGCTGGCGATGCTGTGCAGCCAGTTCATCCCCGGCGCGATGATGCTCATCCCGCTGTTCGTGATCTTCAAGGGTGCCGGGCTGCTCAACAGCATCACCGGCCTGGTCATCGCGGAGGTGGCGTTCCAGCTGCCGCTGTCGCTGATCCTGATGAGCGGGTTCGTGCGCAACATCTCCGTGGAGCTGGAAGAAGCCGCCATGGTCGACGGCTGCTCGCGCCTGCGGGCGTTCTTCGCGGTCGTGCTGCCGCAGCTCAAGCCCGCGCTGGTGGCCGTCGGGTCGTTCGCGTTCATCGGCGCCTGGAACAACTTCCTGTTCGCGTTGATGTTCGCGACGCGGCAGGACAAGTTCACCCTGCCGGTCGGCCTGAGCTACGCGCTGGGTGAGTTCAACACCGACTTCGGTGCGCTCGCCGCCGGTGGCGTGGTGGCGGCCGTGCCGGTGGTCCTCGTTTTCGCCGTCGTGCAGCGGTTCCTGGTGCAGGGGCTCAGCGCCGGGGCTGTCAAGGGATAGGGAGCATCATGAGAAAACTGCTGGTCGTCGTGGCCGCCGCCGCGCTGGCGCTGACCGCCTGCGGGTCCGAGGACGCGGGAGGTGGCGGCAAGGCCACCATCACGTTCTGGGACAACAACGGCGGCCCCGGCCGCACGCCGATCTACGAGGAGCTGATCAAGCGGTTCGAGTCGACGAACCCCGACGTGCACGTCGAGTACGTCGGCATCCCCAGCGCGTCGGTGCAGCAGAAGTACGACACCGCCATCGCCGGCGGTGAGACGCCCGACGTCGGCGGCGTGACCACCTCGTACCTGTCGAACCTGGTCGGCCAGGACGCGCTGCTCCCGCTCGACGACCGCATCACCGGCGGCCCGCTGAAGGACAAGCTGCTGCCCTCGCTGGTGGAGACCGTCCGCCAGACCTCGCCGGACGGCAAGCTCTACTCGGTGCCGACCTCCGGCAACATGGACCTCATCTGGTACCGCACCGACCTGTTCCAGGCCGCCGGGGTGGAGCCGCCGAAGACGTGGGACGAGTTCGTCAACGCCGCCACGAAGCTCACCGACGCGGGCGCGAACAAGTACGGCTACACCATCCGCGGCGGCGCGGGCTCGGTGTTCCAGCTGATCACCGAGGCCTACTCGTACTCCGGCGTGGACAACTTCTTCAAGGACGGCAAGAGCACCCTGAACGACAAGGCCAACGCCGAGCTCGTCGACAAGGTCGCGGACCTGTACAAGAAGGCCACCCCCGAGGCCGACGTCAACAACAGCTACACCCAGATGGTCGCCCAGTTCACCGGCGGCTCGGTCGCGATGATGCACCACAACCTCGGCTCCTCCGGCGACGTGACCAAGGCGTTCGCGGACAAGGTCGCGGCCATCCCGCTGCCGGTCGGCCCGAACGGCAAGCGGACCGTCGTGCCCAACCCGACCGACGGGTTCGCGGTGTTCAAGAACAGCAAGAACCCCGACGCCGCGTGGAAGTTCGCGGAGTTCCTGGCCTCGTCGGAGTCGAACAGCTACTGGAACGAGAAGGTCGGCCAGATCCCGGCCAACACCGACGTGCGCTCGGCCGCGTGGATCGACACCAACAAGCCGGTGAAGATGGCGCTCGGCGTGCTGGAGGACCCGGACACGGTCATCGTGCCCGCGCCGGTCTACCTGCCGCAGTACTCCTCGATCACCAAGACCGACAGCGAGCCCCAGTACCAGAAGGTGCTCCTCGGGGAGCTGAGCGCCCAGCAGTTCCTCGACGACGTGGCGAAGAAGCTCACCGAGGCGCAGAAGGAGTGGGAGGACCGCAAATGATCGAGCGCGTCGAGGTGTCGGTGTTCACGACCACCGCGTGGACCGCGGTGGACCCGCACGGGCACCGGCACCCGAGCGCCGAGCACGAGGTCCGCGAGGCGCTGCTGGAGGTGACCGACTCCGACGGTGCCGTCGGGCGCGTGCAGGTGCACCCCGACCAGCTGCGGCCCGCCGTGCTCGACTCGATCGTGCGGCCGGTGCTGCTCGGCGCCGACCCGTGGGACCGGGAGCTGCTGTGGCGGAAGATGGCGCGCAAGCAGCGCGGCTCACATGGCCGGTTCACCGACCGGGCGCTGGGCTACGTCGACACCGCCCTGTGGGACCTGGTGGGCAAGCTGGCCGGGCAGCCGGTGTGGAAGCTCCTCGGCGGCGCCCGGTCCCGCATCCCGGCCTACGCCAGCACCATGTGCGGTGACGAGATCCCCGGCGGGCTGAGCACGCCCGGCGACTACGCCGAGTTCGCCAAGAACCTGGTCGAGCGGGGCTACCGGGCGATCAAGCTGCACACCTGGATGCCGCCGGTGCCCGGTGCGCCGAACGTGCGCGCGGACATCGCGGCCTGCGAGGCGGTGCGCGAGGCCGTCGGCCCCGGCGTCGAGCTGATGCTGGACGCGAACCACTGGTACTCCCGCACCGAGGCGCTGGAGCTCGGCCGGGCGTTGGAGGCGCTGGACTTCTACTGGTTCGAGGAGCCGATGGAGGAGGCGTCGACCAGCTCCTACCGGTGGCTGGCCGAGCAGCTGTCCATCCCGGTGATCGGCCCGGAGGTCGCCTGGGGCAAGCACCTCAGCCGCGCCGAGTGGATCACCTCCGGGGCGTGCGACATCCTGCGCGCCGGGCCGACCGACGTCGGCGGCATCTCCCCGACGGTGAAGGCACTGCACCTGGCCGAGGCGTTCAACATGGACTGCGAGGTCCACGGCGACGGCTCGGCCAGCCTGGCCGTGCTCGGCGGCACCGACAACGGCCGCTGGTACGAGCGCGGCCTGCTGCACCCGCTGCACGACTTCGACCGCGTGCCGCCGCACCGGCTCACGGCCGCCGACCCGCTCGACGAGGACGGGCACGTCACCATGACGTCGTCTCCCGGCCTCGGTGACGAGTTCGACGTCGAGCACATCCGCGAGCACACCGTGGAGAGGTGGTGATTCCGGTGTAGCCCCCAGTCCGCCGTCACGTCCCACCGCCGCCGGTTCCCTTTTCATCCACAGTCGTATGGAGGAAACCGCATGTCCCGCAAGATC
Source organism: Actinosynnema sp. NPDC023658 (assembly GCF_040639995.1). NCBI lineage: Bacteria > Bacillati > Actinomycetota > Actinomycetes > Pseudonocardiales > Pseudonocardiaceae > Actinosynnema > Actinosynnema sp. NPDC023658. Next base: position 6,812 of record NZ_JBFAAX010000276.1, read on the forward strand.
TCCCGCGCGCTCGTCGCGGTCACGGCCCTGACCGTGTCCGCGATCATGGCGCCGTCGGCCGACGCCGCGAGCTTCAACCTGGAAGGTTGGGGAACGCAGTGCGGTGGCACCACCGGTGGCGCCGGTGGTGGCACGGTGACCGTCAGCGACGCCACGGCGTTCACCAACGCCGCCAAGTCGACCGCCACGCAGACCATCCGCGTCTCCGGCACGATCACGTTGTCCAGCATGACGAAGATCGCGTCGAACAAGACCGTCATCGGGGTCGGCTCGGGCGCCACCATCACCGGGCAGGGTCTCAACGTCGCCAGCGCGTCCAACGTCATCATCCGGAACCTGAACTTCAGGGACTGGGGCGACGACGCGATCAACGTCCAGTACTCGACGAGGGTCTGGATCGACCACAACAGCCTGCGCAACGGCTACGACGGCGCGATCGACATCAAGCGCGCGTCCGACTGCGTGACCGTGTCGTGGAACAAGGTCAGCGCCCACGACAAGACCATGCTGCTGGGCCACAGCGACGACAACGGCAGCGAGGACCGCGGCAAGCTGCGGGTCAGCTACCACCACAACTGGTTCGACGGCACCAACCAGCGCCACCCGCGGGTCCGCTTCGGCAACCCGGTGCACGTCTACAACAACTACTACGGCGGCGTGACGTCGTACGGCGTGGCCTCCACGCAGGAAGCCGGCGTCCTGGTCGAGTGCAACTACTTCGAGAACACCCGGGACCCGTTCCACCGCGGTGAGGGCGACTCCGACCCCGCGAACCTCGTGGCCCGCAACAACTACATGGTGAACTCGGGCGCGGGCGACCAGGGCGGTTCCGTCAAGTCGATCCCGTACGGCTACTCCCTGGACTCGTGCTCCAGCGTGAAGTCGGTCGTGCAGAGCGGTGCGGGCACCGGCAAGGTCTCGTAACGCCCGTTCCGGAACAGGCGGTCCCCGGCGCCCTCTCCCAGCCGGG
>NZ_JBFAAX010000277.1:0-7780 GCF_040639995.1 Actinosynnema sp. NPDC023658
TCTTGAGCGTTGAACTCAGGTGTCGTGGACGTAGGACTCTCGCGGTCTGGACGTAGGACTCTCGCGGTGTGGAGGTAGGACTCTCGCGGTCAGGGGAGGTGGGGGTGGGCGGAGGCGATCAGGGGGCGCAGGTCGTCCACGTCCGGGGGCAGCGCGGTCAGCGGCCACCAGCGGAGGTCGTCGGACTCCGCGCTGCGGACGGGGTCGGCGCCGGCCGGGGCGCGCACCAGGAAGCGGACGTCGAAGTGGCGCGTCGGCTTGCCCAGCGAGCACGTGATCGGGTGCACGTCCAGGTGGATCGGCTCCGGCGAGATCCGCAGCCCCCCGATGCCGGACTCCTCCGTCGCCTCGCGCAGCACCGCGTCCGCCAGCGTCACATCCGACGGCTCGCAGTGCCCGCCCAGCTGCAACCACCGGCCCACGCGCGGGTGCAGGGTCAGCAACGTCCGGTCCCCGGCGGCGTCCACCACCAGCGCCGACGCGGTGATGTGCCCCGGCTCGCACGAACGCAGGCACGCGTCCTCACGGGCCGCCAGGAACCCCAGGTACGCCTGCCGCAGCGCCTCCTGCGCCGGGTCGGCGGGACGCCAAGCCCACAACGTCGCCACGACGTCGGCGTGCAGACCGGAGCTCACCGTTCCAGGAACCCGTCGTCCAGGTCACGCGGGGCGCGCGGCACCAGCTCCTCCTCCGGGTGCCCGATCGCCACCGCGCCCAACGGCTCCCACGACGCGGGCAGGTCCAGCACGTCCCGCACCACGTCCGCGCAGAAGATCGTCGACGACACCCAGCACGAGCCGAGGCCCTCGGCGGCCAACGCCACCAGCAGCCCCTGCACCGCCGCGCCGCCCGCGACGGTGAACATGGTCCGCTCGGCCTCCGCCCGCCGCGCGTCCGGGTACGAGTGCGCCCCGTCCCGCACCAGGAACGGCACGACGACCTCCGGCGCGGCGCGCAGGATGTCACCCCGCCCCACCCGGGCGGCGATCCGCTCCTCCGCCAACCCGTCGCCGCGCAGGTCCGCGCGCCACCGGTCGGCCATCGCGTCCAGCAGCACGTCCCGCTTGGCCGTCAACCGGACGAACCGCACGGGCCGCGTGTGGTGAGGCGCGGGCGCGGTCAACGCGGCGGCCACGGCCCGGCGCACCGCCTCGGACGACACCGGCGACGACGTGAACGACCGCACGGACCGGCGCATCAGCACCGCCTCGGCCCGCCCCTGCGCCACCGCCTCGGCCGTCCCGAGCCGGAACAGGTCGTCGGCCACCGGCCGGGTCAGGTCGCGGGCGCACGACCCGTCGTCGGACACCGGCAGGCCGCGCACGACCGCCACCGGCACCGCGCCGAGCTTGCCCTTCACCAGGTCGGCCGCCGCCGCGATCTCGTCGGCCACGGCGACCTCGGTCACCACGAGCGGGTTGCCGTGCGGGTCCACCGACCCGGCGTACCGGTGCAGCACGGCCAGCCCGGACGACCCGATCGCGGCGTCGGTCTGACCCACCCGCCACGTGCGGCCCATCGTGTCGGTCACCACGACCGCCACCGACACGCCCAGCAGGGAGGCCAGCGCCGACCGCAGCGCCGCCGCCGACGCGTCGGGGTCGACCGGCAGCAGCGCGATCTCGTCACCGGCCACGTTGGACGCGTCCACACCGGACGCCGCCTGCACGATGCCCAGCTTGTTCTCGGTGATCAACGTCCGCCCGCGCCGGGCCAGCACGCGCACCGACTCGGCCTCGACCCACTGCCGCCGCACGGCGTCGCGCGCCTCGGGGTCGGCGGGCACGGCGATCAGCCGTCCCTCCACTTTGGACAACACCTTGGACGTCACCACGACGACGTCACCGTCGGCCAACCACGGCGCGGCCGACGCGACGGCGGCCGCCAGGTCGTCACCCGGTCGGAACTCCGGCAACCCCGTGACCGGCAGCAGCGTGATCGGCGCGGACGCCGCGTGGTCAGCCAACGCCGACACCGGCCAGCTCCAGCGCCGCCCGCGCCATCGCCGCCGTCGCGTCCACATCGGACATCAACAGCGGCACCGCGCGCACCGCGACGCCCGGCACGTCGCACCGGTCGCCGGTGTGCACGAGCCAGCCGTCCAGCACGCCCTTGTCCGTCGTCCTGCGCGACCCGTAGTACCGGCCCACGGCCTCGGCGGAGGTCTCCACGCCGATCGCGGTCAGGCACGCGTCCGCCATCCCGCGCAGCGGCTTGCCGCCGATGATCGGTGACAGCCCCACCACGCCGGCGTCGGTCTTGCGCAGCGCGTCCCGCACCCCCGGCACGCCGAGGATCGTGCCGACGCTCACCACCGGGTTGGACGGTGCGATCAGCACCGCGTCGGCGTCGCGCAGCGCGTCCAGCACGCCGGGCGCGGCCGTCGCCGTCTCCACCCCGACCGACGCGAACGACCGCGCGGGCAGCTGGGCGCGGTGCTTGACCCACCACTCCTGGAAGTGGATGGCCCGCTCACCGTCCTCCTCAGCCACGACGACGTGCGTCTCGACCCGGTCGTCCGACATCGGCAGCAGCCGCACGCCCGGCTCCCAGCGGGAGTACAGCGCCTCCGTCACGGCCGACAGCGGGTACCCCGCGCGCAGCATCCGGGTCCGCACCAGGTGCGTGGCGATGTCCCGGTCGCCCAGCCCGAACCACGTCGGGTCGGCGCCGTAGGCCGCCAGCTCCTCCTTGACCGACCACGTCTCGCCCGCGCGTCCCCACCCGCGCTCCTTGTCGATCCCGTCACCGAGGGTGTACATGCAGGTGTCCAGGTCGGGGCAGATCCGCAACCCGTGCATCCACACGTCGTCACCCGTGTTCACCACGGCGGTGATCTCGTGCTCCGGACCGGCCAGCAGGCTCTTCAGCCCGACCAGGAACCGCGCCCCGCCAACCCCGCCAACCAGTACGACGACCTTCACGAGGGGCCATCCTCCCACCTCGGCGTCATCGCCAGAACAGGAAGGTGTCCTGCCCGTCCGCCGCCAGCCACCGGTCGCCGCCCACCAGCTCGAAGATCGAGTAGCCGGCGTCGAAGAACAACCGGCCGATGGTCGGGAACCCGATGAGCACGGCGAAGAGCGCGAACGGCGCCCACATCCGCGCCTTCGCGCCGAACTGCCGCGCCGAGTACGACATGTACGGCTCGATCACGCCCCACCCGTCCAGACCGGGGATCGGCAGGATGTTCAGGACGAAAGCGAGGATCTGTACCGCGGCCAGGTACGACAAAGCGGCGGCCAAACCTTCGGCCGGGGTGAAAAGGATCACCGACAGCGACAGGAGGACGCCGAGCACGAGGTTGCTGAGAGGTCCGGCGAGCGACACCATCGACTCGACGCGTTTGTTGCGCAAAGCGTGGTGGTTGATCCACACCGCGCCGCCGGGCAGAGGGATGCCGCCGAACGCCAACAGCACCAGCGGCAGCACGATGCTGAACACCGGGTCGGTGTAGCGGCGGATGTCGAGGGTCAAATAGCCCTTGGCCTGCACGGCGTAGTCGCCGCCCCGGTACGCCACGATCGCGTGACCGAACTCGTGCAGGCACAGCGAAACGGCCCAGCCACCCAGCACGAACAGGACCGTGCCCGTCGTCACCAGCGCCGACGAGCCGTCGAACAGGGTCAGCACGGCGCCTGCCACCGTCACCGCGAGCAGGCTGAGGAACAGTGGACTCGGACGCACCGCTGATCGCTTCACCCTCCCAGTGTGGCCTCCCCGATGTGGTGGTTCACAGGGCGTCCCGTAGGCCGTTCGCGCAGCCGTTATCGCTCGGCGCACCGCCCCAATCACCGTCTGTGCTGCTAGTCAAGGCTTTTCAGGCCATCCGCGCGAATATCCCCCGTCCTGTGGACTCCGCTTGACCGCGTGTTGTGACACAGGTGTAATCACATCGGTGTCATTCGTCGTTGTGGGGAAGGCGAGTGGTGTCCGCCAACCGGGGAGAGCGGAAGGCGAGGAGGCGGACTATGCAGGAATTCGACGGGGGTCGCATCGTGGACGGGGACGTCCCGGCACAGGAGCCGGTCGTGCTCGACCTGTTCGACGCGGCCGATGAGCAGGACTGGCAGGAGCGCGCCCTGTGCGCGCAGACCGACCCCGAGGCGTTCTTCCCGGAGAAGGGCGGCTCGACCAGGGAGGCCAAGCGCATCTGCCTCGGCTGCGAGGTGCGCTCCGAGTGCCTGGAGTACGCCCTGCAGCACGACGAGCGCTTCGGCATCTGGGGCGGGCTGTCCGAGCGCGAGCGGAGGAAGCTCAAGAAGCGCGCCGTGTGACCCCGTGCGGTGGTCGTGCGCGTGATCGTCGGTGTGCGGTGATCGCTTGCGCGGTCGCTCTGGCTTACCGTGGTCGTCCCACGGCGTAGTCGGAGCAACTAGGAGCGGCACTTGACGAGCGGGGCCACTCCGCGGCTGCGCACCGCGCCCGTGCTGGCGGTGCTGGTGTGCCACGACGGCGACCGGTGGCTCGGCACGGCGCTGTCCGCGCTGCGCCGCCAACAGCCGCGCCCGCGGCACGTGATCGCGGTCGACACCGGGTCCGTCGACGGGACCGCGAAGGTGCTCACCGAAGCCTCCGAAGGTCCCGATCGGGTGATCGACGGCGTGCTGACGCTGCCGCGCGGCACGGGGTTCGGCGCGGCCGTGCACGCGGCCGTCGAGCACGCCGTGCAGCGGTGGGGCGACCCGGGCGCGTGGCTGTGGCTGCTGCACGACGACTGCGCGCCGGAACCGGACTGCCTGTCCTCCCTGCTGACCGCGGCCGAGGTGTCGCCGTCGGCGGCCGTGCTGGGGCCGTTGAGCCTGGACTGGACCGATCCGCGGCTGGTGGTGGAGGCGGGAGTCTCGACCGACGCGTCCGGCCACCGGCAGACCGGCATGGGCCGGGTCGAGCTCGCCGGGTCGTTCCGGCAGAGCACCGAGGCGCTGGCCGTGCCGTCGGCCGGTTCGCTGATCCGCCGCACGGCGTGGGAGTCGCTCGGCGGCTACGACCGCACGATGCCCCTGCTGCACGACGACATCGACTTCGGCTGGCGCGCGAACCTCGCCGGGCACCTGGTGCTGTCGGTCCCGGTGGCGCGGATGCGGCACGCGCGCGCGGTGAGCCGGGGCGGGCGTCGGCTGGACGCGGCGGCGGGCCGGCCGGGCCCCGCGTTGCGCGGCGTGGACCGGGCGCACGGGCTGCGCACGTTCCTGGTCAACTGCGGCACGTCGTCGTTCGCCCTGGGGCTGCCCCGGATCGCGGTGCTGGCGTTCCTGCGCGCGCTCGGGTTCCTGCTGCTGCGCCGGTTCTCCGACGCGCGCGCCGAGGTGGGCGCGCTGCGGTATTTGCTGAGCGGGCGGGCCGGGCTGCTGGCCGGACGGGCCGAGCGCCCGGCGCACGGCGTCGTGCGCGGGTTGTCCACCAGCCGGGTCACCCGGTTGCGCAACGCGATCCGCGGCGCGTCGGCCGCGCTGGTCCGCCGGCGCGTGGAGGCCGACCTGGCGCTGGGGCGGCTGCCCGAGGACGACGCGCGGCCGGGCGCGTGGACGCCGCCGTCCGAAGTGGAGCGTCCCGTGGTGGGCCCGGCCGCGCTGCCCGCCGGTGTGCTGTCACGGCGTCGGCCGGTGCGGGCGACCGGTGGGTTGCGCCGTCCCGCGGTGACCGTGCCGGTGGAGGCCGCGTCGCCGTCCGGGCCGCGGCCCTCGCCGCACCCCCGCCCATCGCCCGTGCCGCGCGGTCAGCGGGTGCCGGCGGTCGAGTTCGTGGAGGTCGACCGGGCGCGGGTGCTGTGGTCGTTGGTGCTCGGGCCGCCGCTGCTGCTGGTCGTGGGGCTGACCGTGTTCGGGATCCTGGCCAACGCCTCCCGCCTCGGGCTCGACCTGAGCGGCGGGCGGCTGCTGCCGGTGGGCGACCTGGCGAGCACCTGGTCGTCGTACCTGGCCGCCTGGCACCCGGTCGCGGGCGGGACGACCGCACCGGCGCCCGCGGCGCTGGCCGTGCTGGGGACGGTCGGCGTGCTGTTCGGGTCGCCCGCGGCCCTGGTGGCGCTGCTGTTCCTGGCGGACGCGCCGCTGGCCGGCCTGGCGGCGTACGCGGCGTCACGGCGGGTGCCGGTGCGGCGGCCGGTCCGCGCGATCGTGGCGGCGGCGTACGCGGTGCTGCCGGCGGCGACGGCGGCGGTGAGCCAGGGCCGGCTGGACGTGGTCGTGGTGCACGTGCTGGCGCCGGTGGTGTTCGCCGGGGTGGCGTCCGCGCTGCGCGGCGGTGCGGGCGCGGCGTGGTTGCCGGTGGCGTCGGGCACGGCGTTGGCAGTGGCGGCGGTGGGCGCGTTCTCGCCGTTGGTGCACGGGCTGGTGGCGTTGGCGGCGCTGGTGGGGTTCGTGGTGGTGCCCGGTCGGCCCGGTGACGGTCGGCGGCGGGTGGCGTCGCTGTTCATCGTCGTGCTGCTGCCGATGGCGCTGCTGCTGCCGTGGCCGGCGGTGGTGTTGCAGAACCCGTCCGTCGTGCTGCACGGGGTGGGCGCGTTCGTGGAGCCGCCCGCGGTGGGGTTGGTGGACCTGCTGTCGTTGCGGCCGGGCGGGACGGGCTCGGTGCCGTTCGTCGGGCTGGTGGTGGTCGTCTTCGCGCTACTGGCGCTGGTGCTGCGGCCGTCCCGGTCGATGGCGGCGGGGCTCGCGGTGGTCCTGCTGGGCGGGCTCGCGGTGATCGTGGTGCGGACCGTGTCGCTGGTGCCGCTGCCCGGCGGTGACGCCTCGCCCGGGTGGGCCGGCGGGCCGTTGGTGCTGGTCGGGTGGGGGTTGCTGTGGGTGGTGTTGTCGGCGTTCCGGCGTGACGTGGCCGCGGTGCCGCTGCGGCGGGTGGTGTCCGTGCTCGGGGTGGCGTCGGTGCTCGCGCTGGTCTGCGGCGGGTTCGTGGGGCTGCGGTCCGGTGCGCTGACGGCGGACGGCGCGCGGCTGCCGTCGACGTTGGCGCAGGAGGTGCCGCGGACCGGGCGGTCGGTGCTGGTGCTGGGGACGCCGACGCGGTTGGTGGCCGGGCGGCTGCCCGCGTTCGGGGACGACGACTACGTGCCCGTGGTGACGGCCACCACGCGGTTGGAGCGGTGGTCGCGGGACCTGACCGGCGGGTCGGCGGAGGCGGCGCGGGTGGCGTTGGCGCAGGCGGCGGCCTCGGGCGTGGCGTTCGTCGTGGTGCCCGACCTGGCGACGGCCCAGCGGGTGCGCGAGGCGGTCGGTGACCTGGTGGGCGTGACGCCGGCGATGTCGGACGGCCGGCCGGTGCTGCGGGTGCAGCTCGCGGCGGGCAACGCCGTGCTGCTGTCGCCGGAGCTGGCGCGGCGGGCGCGGACCGGCGGCAACCCGCCCGTGGAGCTGGGTGCGCCCGGCATCGCGCCGGTCGAGGCCGCGCCGCCGGAGGTCGGCGTGCGGGTGTCCGAGGGGCCCGAGGGGCGGCTGCTGGTGCTGGCGGCGGAGGAGGAGCCGGGTTGGCGGGCGTGGGTCGACGGGCGTGAGGTGACGGTCGTGCGGGCGTGGGGCCACCTGGTCGGCGTGACGGTGCCGACCGCGGCCTCGGAGGTCCGCGTGGAGGCCTCCTCGACCCTGCGCGAGCTGCTGCTGATGCTCCAGGCCGCCGCCGCGCTGTTCACGGTCCTGACGGCCATCCCGTCCCGCCGCCGCCCCTGAGCGCTCGACTCAGCGCACCTGGACGTAGGACACGCGTGACGCGAACGTAGGACACGCGCGCGTGTCCTACGTTCACGTCGCGCGTGTCCTACGTTCGGAACGCGCGTGTCCTGCGT
>NZ_JBFAAX010000278.1:0-7715 GCF_040639995.1 Actinosynnema sp. NPDC023658
ACGAGATGGCCGACCTGGCCGAGCGGCACGGCGCGTGGCTGCACGTGGACGGCGCGTTCGGGCTGTACGCGGCGCTGTCACCGCGCACGGCCGGGTTGGTGCGCGGGGTGGAGCGGGCCGACTCGGTGGCCGCGGACGGCCACAAGTGGCTGAACGTGCCGTACGAGAGCGGGGTGGCGTTCGTGCGGGACGGGTCGTTGCTCGGGCGCGCGTTCGGCGGGTGGAACGCCCCGTACCTGCCGGAGCCGGACGACGAGTTCGTCAACTACAACAACCTGGGTCCGGAGTCGGCGCGGCGGGCGCGGGCGTTCCCGATCTGGGCGACGCTGCGCGCCTACGGCCGCGACGGGCACCGCGCCATGGTGGAGCGGCACCAGGACCTGGCGCTGCGCCTGGGCCGCCGGATCGCGGAGGCGCCCGACCTCGAACTGCTCGCGCCGGTCACCTCGTTCATCGTCTGCTTCCGCTACCAGCCGCCGGGCGTGCCCGCCGACGACCTGGACGACCTCAACCGCAGGCTGGGCGAGGCGTTGATCGAGGACGGCCGGGTGTACGCGGGCACCACCGTGTACCGGGGCATGGTCGCCCTGCGACCCGCCATCGTGAACTGGCGGACGACCGAGGAGGACGTCGACCTCCTGGCGTCCGTGGTCCGCGAGCTGGGCGCGGGTCTGCTCACCCGGGGCGGCTGACGGAGCGGGACGGACCGGTCAGCCGAGGCGGCAGCGGCCCCCGGCCACCAGCTCCCGGACCGCGGCGGCGGTGTCGTCGGCGGACAGGCCGGTGGAGTCGAGCACGTGCGGCTCCAGCGGGCCGAGGTCGGCGAACGCGTCGTGCAGCCCGGTGATCGGTTCGACCTCGCGCAGCTCGCCGCTGCCCCGCCCGGTCGCGCGGGCGATCGTCGTGCCCAGGTCCGGGCGCAGCACGACGTAGGACATCGCGGCGCGACCGGCCAGGGGCCGGAACGGGTCGAGGAACCACGGCCCGATCACGCCCTCGACCACCACGTCGTAGCCGCCGTCCGCGAAGGCCGCGGTGGTCGCCGCGATCGCGTCCACCACCACCTCGTTCTGCCGCTGCGCCTCGGGCAGGAACGGCAGCACGAACCCCGTGCCGATCGCGCGGAAGAACCCGTCCATCGCCACGTGCGCCGTCGCCCGCACCGCCGTCGTCGCGAGGAGCCGGGCGACGGTCGTCTTGCCCGCCCCGGGCGGTCCGCCGAGCAGGATCACCTCACCGGTCATGGTCGACGACGGTAGCCGGCCGGGCGAAGAAGATCGAGTCTTGCCTTCCCGGCCCCCGTCCGCCGCCCCTCAGGTCGTGGCGAACGCGCGGACGTAGACGTGCTGCGGCTCGGCCGACCGGTTCACCCGGACGTCCACCTGCTCGCCGGAGAAGCTCTCCACGACGCGCTGCCACTCCTGCACCCGGTCGCCCGGCCCGACCTCCCACCGGGCGCCGCTCTCCGGAGGCGGCGCGATCAACCCCACCGACTCCCGCCCCGGCCTGGCGTCACCGGTGGACAAGCCGGCTCCGGTCAGGAACTCGTCCACGCACTCCGCGGACCCCGGGAAGTCGAACCACACGCTCTCCGCGTCCAGCGGGAAGACGAAGTACCGCAACCCCTCCCGCGCGCAACCGGGCACCGGCACGTGCGCCAACCGCTCCACGTCCCCCACCCCGAACCCCGAATGGCTCCCCGCGTACGCGTGCGGGTCGTCCGGCGCCTGAGGCCACAACGCGACCCCGGCCGCCGCCACCACGACCACGGCGGCGACAACCGTCCACCGTGCCTTCACCGACATGCTCACGAGCCGGTTCCCCCCCGCGATCCACCGAGCCCGGGACCACGCGTGCTCGTGGTCCCGGTCCTCCTGGACCCGGACGTGCTCGGTGGTCCGGGCCGCCGGCGACTCTAGCCACCCGTCTCGCAGGTCGTCACCACTTCGAGCGCTTCGAGCGTCCCGTCCCGCACCGCGGCCCGCTGCTCCTCGGACAACGACCAGTTGCCCTGCGGCTCCCGCCCCGTGCGCAGCCGGTAGACCTTGGTCCAGCACCTGGTGCCGTCCACGGTCGTCGCGGCCTCCGACAGGTTCTCGTTGACCTCGGTGGACAGATCGATCCGGGGCTTGCCGAACGTCCCTCCCGGCAGCGACACGAGCGGCACGGGATCGTCGACCCGTGCCCCCACGTAAACGCTCCCGGCGGCCTTCGCGTAGTACTCGTGCACCTTGTCGTGGGAGCGGACCGCGAGCTGCGAGTGAGCTCTCTTCTCGATGCTCGCCGCCGACTCCCCGGGTGACGGCGAGCAACCGGCCAGGAGCAGCACGGCCGACACGCCACCGATCGCCCAGCCCCTCAGCACGACCACGACCCGGAGGAGCAGATGATCTTGTGGGCTTCGCCTGCCGCACTCGCCGTCCGGGCACATCCAGGTCGCCAGGCCGGTGGGGTCGCTCAGCGACACCGGGCTGTTGTCGGCGTAGGCGTACCCGTTCCACTGCTGGGGGTTGGACTACGCACCTCCGGCGGCACACCCACCGCCCGCTCGGCGGACTCCGCACGCGGCACCGGACGGGCCTGATCACCAGTCCCGGGCACGTCCCGCGCGTCCTGCAACGCGGGCAGGTCCCAGCCGAGACCGTGCCAACCACCCTTCGGCGCGGCCATGGCCGGGATCGGGCCGGTCGCGGTCACCAGGACCACGACGGCGAGCACCACGGACTTGACGAGCACGCCGGCTCTACGTCTGTTCATCGTTCCCGTCTCAACCTCGGTGTGGGAGAACGCGGGCGGTCAGTGGACGATCGCGAACAACGTGCCGGGGTCGTCGGCGGTGCGGTCGTCCTTGATCTGGTCGGGGGTGCGGACGCCGGAGTGCACGCGCACGCCCGCGATCCCGCCCTGCCAGAAGTCGGTCGCGACGCCGCCCCACACGCTCCGGCCCAGCACGAGCTGCCCGACGCTGTCGTGGACGCCGGTCGCGTCGACGCAGCCGGACTGCTTGGTGCCGTCGACGTACAGGCACGCCTGGCCGGTCACCCCGTCGAAGGTCGCCGCGAGGTGCGTCCACCTGCCGGCCACGGCCGGGGCGTCGCTGACCTCCGTCCGCAGGCAGGTCGCGGCGGTCCGGTCGCACGACACCGCGAACGCCCACCACCCGGAGTCCCCGAACTTGCGGTAGCCGAGCAGGAACGGGCTGTTGGTGGTGTCGTCCATGCTCACCGCGGTCTGGGTGTAGTCACCGAGCGAGTCCTTCTCGACCCACGCCTCGACCGTGTAGGAGCGGTCGGGGCGGAAGTCACGCGGTCGGGGCGCGGTGACCGCCGTGCCGGACGCGCCGGTGAACGCCGCGTTCGCCGCGCCGCCCCGCGCGACGAGGGACGCACCGCCGGTCGGGGTGCCCGTGACGTCACCGGTCGAGTTCCAGGTGCCGTCCACGTAGGTCCGGCCGGCCATCGCGGCGACCTGGCTCGCGGTCAGCGCCTGCTGCCACACCTGCACCGAGTCGATGACGCCCCGGAACGAGCCGGTCAGCGCGCCGAAGTTGTAGGTGCCGACGGTGACCGCCCCGGTGGCGTTCCACGGCGTGCCGGTGAACGGCCGCGAGCCCATCAGCTTGCCGTCCACGTACAGCTGGATCCGCTTGGCCTCGTTGTTGTAGACACCCGTCACCAACGTCCACGTGCCGGCCGCCGCGACCGAGTTGTGCCGGTAGGTCCACTCGGTGATCGCACCGGGCGTGTCCGAGCGGTTCAGGCCGAAGATCCAGGCGTTGACGTCCGGTGAGTAGCGGATCGCGAACCCAGGCACGTTCTGGCCCGACTGCCCCACCAGGGCGTAGTAGCCGTTCAGGTCGTCCAGCTTGGCCCACGCGGACACGGTGAACGACTGCGAGGTGTTCACCGCGGGTCCGGACGAGCGGCTGTAGCTGTCCGCCGCACCGGTGTAGCGCAGGGCGCTGCCGGACTTGCCCGGCACCCACGACGCACCGGTGGTGATCAGGTTGTTCTCGTACCCGACACCGTGGTTGCTCGAATCCGCCGCCGTGGTGCCGGAGTTCTCGTCGAACTTCCAGTACCCCTGCAACGACTTCACCGGCGCGGGCACGTAGTTGCCGCTGTACTCGTCACCCGACGACCCGGTCGCCAGCACCCCGGTCGCGCCCTCCGCCAGCCCGTACTGCGCGCGCGGCGCGGACGTGGTGGCGAGGTCGTGCGCGTCCTGCGGTGACAGCACCCGCTGCCACGCCTGCACGTCGTCGATCTGGCCGGGGAAGCTGTCGGCCGGTGCGCCCGCCCACTTCGCCGCGCCGATGACGAAGGGACCGGTGGCGTTCCACAACGGGGTGGTGAGGACCTTCGACCCGGCGAGCTTGCCGTCGACGTACAGCGACACCTGCCTGCTGTTCGCGTCGTAGGTGCCGATCAGGTGCGTCCACCGGTCGACCGCCGGCACGGCGGTGGCGTCGGCGGACGTGACGCGGGTCGGGACGTGGGAGGTCGAGTCGGTCTCCATCGTGGTGAGCGACCACTTGCCCTCGTCGGCGGAGTACATGAGGAAGAAGCCGCTGACCGAGCTCCCGTCCTGGGAGGCGACGACGTAGTAGCCGTCGGTCCGCTGGAGCTTCGCCCACGCCGCGACGCTGAACGACCTGGCGGTGTCGAGGACCGGCTGCGCGGTGGCCAGGTAGCCGTTCGGCCGCATGGTGATGCCGCCCTTGACGCCGTCCTTGCTGCCGAACGCGTCGGCCTGGGTCCACGAGTTGCCGCGGTTCTGGCCGACGTCCCAGCCGGCCTCGGTGAGCGTCGCCGGGTGCGCGGTCTCGCCGGGGTTGAGCACGGCCACGTTGTCCGCGGCCGTCGCGCCCGACTGGTCGTCGAGCGCCCAGGCCCCCTTGAGGAACCTGGCCGAGGTCAACGGGAGCACGGAGTACGCGCAGGCGGTGGTCGGCGCGGTGCCGACGGTCGTCAGGGGGCTCGTGCAGGACCCGTCCGGGCCCGGCGTGCCGGCCTTGTTCACCGCGCGGACCTTCAGCAGGTTCTGGTTGGCGTTGAGCGCGGTGGTCGACAGGTCCGCCTTGGCGACGATCCTGCCGGTGCTGTCGTCCCTCGTCGCGGGCACGCTCGGTGACCCCTGGGTGGACGGCTCGCTGCCGTCGGTGGTGTAGACGAACCGGTCGATGTCGTACAGGCCGGGGGTGGCCATGTCGACCGTGATGCCGAACTCCGCGGTGTCACCCTGGTTCACCGGCGTGTTGGCCGCGCGCACGGTCGGGGTCAGCGGCACGGCGGTGTTGACGTAGAACTCGCAGTCCCAGTCCCACCGCGGCGAGTACAGGCCGCCGTCCCACACCCGCATGGCCCACTTGTAGACGCCGTCCGTGGTGATCCACCCGGCCGGCACCTGCACCTGGGCGAGCGCCCCCTGGTTCGGTCCGGGCGTGCCGATCGAGAGCGGCGCCGCGTCGTTGTCGTGGTAGGTGCCCGGGGTGTCCGCGCCGTACGGGCCGCCGCTGGTGGCGACGATCACCTTCAGGCTGCCGCCGTCCGGGTCGGACACCCACGCCTGCAACTGGGGCGTGCGGGTGAACACGTACGGCCGGTTCTCGCCCTTCACGCACGGCACGGAGCCGTTCTGCATGAGGTGGCCGACGGGGTTGTTGGGCGTGGAGTTGTAGTGCACCTCCAGGTACGGGTTGAGCCCGAACCGCCGCCACGAGTAGCTGTCGGCTTCCCGCTCACCCTTGAGCAGGAACGTCGTGGTGCCCCAGCCGTTCGCCGCCGCGGCCTTCACCGCCGTCGACGCGCCGAACTGCATCGACACGCCCGGCGCCTTGGACTGGTTGACCGTGTTGACCGACGACAGGTGCGACGAGGACGTGCCGGGCACGGCGACCCCGCCGGGTTGGTTGTCCCAGGTGGTGTTCGCGTCGACCCACCCGGCCAGGTGCAGTTCCGTCGGCTTCGCCAGGTCGCTGCCCCACCACGAGTAGAGCAGCGTGGTGTTCAGCGTCGCCCAGTCGACCGTCTTGCCGATAATCGGCTCGGTGTTCATCTGCACGTACGAGCGGGACTTCCCGGAGGAGTCCGACGTCTGGTAGCCGGCCTTGAGGTCGTTCAACGCGCCGGTGGTCGCGTCGAAGTTCTTCGCCGCGGTGTAACCCGACTGCACCACCACGTGGTGGGACTTGCCGCACGAGCCGCACGAGTAGTCGGGGTCCAGGTAGACCGGGTAGCGGGTGTCCGGGTGGGACAGGAAGTCCTGGTCCGGGACGATGCTCACGCTCGCGTCGGACACCTCGGTGCCCATCACCGCGCGTCGCGGCTCACGCCGGTCGTCGCCGCTGGAGTCCCACATCCGGGTGGCGTCACCGGTGAAGACGACCTCGCCCCCGGCGTCGACGACCTCCAGGCCGGGATCGCCCGCCTTGGCGCGGCGCTCGGCCGGGCGCACCCGCGCGTTCCTGGTGTGCGAGCCGAACGTGATCCTGCGCAGCTCCGGGTTCCGCGCCGCCTGCGGCGTCTTGACCACCAGCACCTCGGAGAACCCGACGACGTCCGCGGTGATCCGCAGGTCGACGCCGGGCAGCACCTCCGGGTAGGTCGCACGAGGACCGTCCAGGACCGGTTCCGGCAGGTCGGCGTCCCAGTCCAGGCCGACCTCGGAGCCGTCGTGGCCCATCTTGACCAGCGGTCCGCGGTCCCGGGAGCCCTTGCCGCCGCCGGACAGCTCCAGCTCGACCACGGCGGCGCGCGGGGCGACCGTCCCGTCCGGACGCCGTTCCAACGTCGTGTCGGCGGCGATCCACTCACCGTCGCGCTTCACGCGCACCGGGCGTTCGTGCTGCCGCCAGGTCACCCCGCCGTCCGGGGTGGCCCGGAACTCGTCGACCTCGGTCGTCTTACCGGTGATCAGCACCGGTTCACCGAGCCGCTGGGCCAGCGCCCGCGCGGACGCCTCGTCCGCCGCCTCGGCCTTCGCCGGCGCGGGCGCGGGTGCCGCCGCGGCCGCCACCGCGACCGGCTGCACACCGGCGAGACCGACGAGCAGAACCGCCGTGACGGCCGTGCGTCTGCGTGCGCCCGATCTGTTCCCGCGCATGCCGAATAGAGCTCTCACCTGCGAAACCCCCTGGACCGGGCAACCGGACCAGGCTGCCACCGCGAAGCGAACGGGCGGAACGATGCCCGATGAGTCGCTTGTAGACACTCGCCCGAATGGTCTAATCCTTTGTCGTGCACCCGTTCGGCCTAACGGCCACCGGTCGAGGTTTGCCGGACCGTGATGGCAAAACCCGGCCTGAACAGCTCTTTTGTTGCAGATCGAGGTCGGCGGGC
Source organism: Actinosynnema sp. NPDC023658 (assembly GCF_040639995.1). NCBI lineage: Bacteria > Bacillati > Actinomycetota > Actinomycetes > Pseudonocardiales > Pseudonocardiaceae > Actinosynnema > Actinosynnema sp. NPDC023658. Next base: position 7,341 of record NZ_JBFAAX010000278.1, read on the forward strand.
GAGCGGCGCGTGTCCCGCCGCGAGACGCGTTCGAGCCGAAGTTCGACGCTCGCCGCGACGACCGCGGCGGCCGCGACGACGTGCCGGACGTAGCATCGACGACGTGCGGAACTCGATCGCGGACGTGCCCGGTGTGCTCGTCGGGCACGCCACGCGGATCGGCGGCGGCGCGTTGACCGGCACCACGGCCGTGCTGTTCCCGCCCGACTCACTGTCCATTGTGGACACTCGTGGCGGAGCGCCCGCGACGCGCGACACCGCCGCGCTCGACCCCCGCTACGGCGGTCGGGAGGTGCGCGGTGTCGTGCTCACGGGCGGCAGCGCGTACGGGCTGACTGCGGCCGACGGCGCGGCCCGGGAGCTGGGGTCGATCGT
>NZ_JBFAAX010000279.1:0-7714 GCF_040639995.1 Actinosynnema sp. NPDC023658
GATCTTCAACGCCGCCGCCGTGCCGATCAGGTACACCGCCACGAACTGCCCGGTGGTGAGCAGGACCAGCAGCCGGGCGCCGGTGCCCGTGCCGATGGCCACCGCCAGGGACAGGTAGCACAGCGCGACCACGACCACGAGGCTGCGGCGGGGCACCTCGCCCGCGACCGTGCCGCCGGACAGGCCGCGCGGGAACGCGCCGTCACGCGCCAGCGCCGCGCTCAGCTTCGACGCGCTGGCCATGTAGGCGTTGATCGACCCGACGGTCAGCAGCACCGCCGCGACGGCCGCCACCACCTTCACGTCACCGCCGACCGTGCGCGCGATCAGCTGGCCCAGCGGCGCCTCCGACTCGGCGGCGGCCGGGCCGAGCACCGCGATGATCGCGAACGCCACCGACAGGTAGAGCAGACCCACGATCGCGACGGCGATGCCCGTGGCGCGCGGCAGGTCCCGCTCCGGGTTGCGGAACTCCTGCGCCAGGTGTGCCGCAGGGGTCCCCGCCCAGGGGACCCCTGCTTTTACCCTGCCACCGACCACCGACAGCCGGGCCACCCGATCCGCCAACTGTGGACAACCCGCGGCAGGCGCGACGACCGGACCGTTCCCAGTCCGCCACATGTGGACAACCTGCGGTAGGCGCGACGATCAGGCCGTGCCCGCTTCGCCGTCTGTGGACAACCAGCGGCAAGGGCGGCGACCGAACCGTCCCTGATCCGCCACCTGTGGACAACCTGCGGTAGGCGCGACGACCGGACCGTGCCCGATCCGCCACCTGCGGACCGCCGGCGGCAGGGGCGACAATCAGAACGTGCCACCACCCGGCGAACCGCTGCGCAAGCTCGGCTTCCTCACCATCGGCCTGTTCGACGAGGCCGACCCCCGGCGCGGGCACGAGTCCACGTTGGACGTCATCGCCCTCGGGGAACGGCTCGGGTTCGACAGCGCCTGGGTGCGGCACCGGCACCTCCAGTTCGGCATCTCCTCGCCCGTGGCGCTGCTCGCCGCGGCGACCCAGCGGACCAGCCGCATCGAGCTGGGCACCGCGGTCATCCCCCTCGGCTGGGAGAACCCGCTGCGCCTGGCCGAAGACCTGGCCACCGTGGACGTGCTGTCCGGCGGCCGGCTCAACCCGGGCGTGAGCGTCGGCCCGCCGATGCACTACGACCGGGTCAGGGAGGCGCTCTACCCGGACTCGGGGGACGTCGAGGACTTCGGCTACCGGCGCGTCGAACGGCTGCTGGCCCACGTGCGCGGCGAGCCCGTCACCGACTTCCGCGGCACGGAGGGCATCGAGGTCTTCTCCGACCGCGTCCAGCCGCACTCCCCCGGCCTGGCCGAGCGCCTCTGGTACGGCGGCGGCAGCCTCGCCTCCGCCAGGTGGGCGGGCGAGCACGGGATGAACCTGCTGGTCAGCAGCGTGGTGAAGGCCGAGGGCCGGACCGGTTTCGCGGACATCCAGCTCTCGCACATCCGGGCCTTCCGCGAGGCGCACCCCGACGGCGCGCGCGCCCGCGTCTCGCAGGGCCTGGTGGTCATCCCGACGGACTCCGCCACACCCGCGCAACGCGCCCGGTACCGCGACTACGCGGCCGCGCGCCTGCCCCGCACCGCCACCCCGCAGGGTCCGGCGGGCCTGCTGTTCTCCCCGGACTTCGTCGGCACGGCGGCGGAGATCTCCGAGCGCCTGCACGAGCACGCCGCGTTCCGCGAGGTGGACGAGGTGGCGTTCGCGCTGCCGTTCACCTTCGAGCACGACGACTACGCGCAGATCCTCACCGACATCGCCACCGCGCTCGGCCCGGCCCTGGGGTGGCGGCCGTGACGGCTCACGTCACGCGGAACACCACCGGGTGGCTCGCCTTGCCCGCGACGATCGCGGTCAGCAGGTAGTCGCCCGCGCCGAGCGGGGCGCGCTTGCGGCAACCCGGCTCGGACGTGCCGCCCTCCCACCGCAGGCCGTAGGTGAACCGCTCCCCCGGCCCCATCACGCGCACCTCCGTGCCGTCCGTGGCGAAGCAGTCGTTGCTCGACCACAACCGGGTGAGGCCGTCGACGCTCGTCACGACCAGCTCCCGCACCTTGCGGCCGATCTCCTTCGCGCACGGCAGCGGACCGGTGTTGGACACCACGATCGTGAACCGCACGGGCTGCCCGGCGGGTGCGGACGGCTTGTCCACCTCGGCCGCCACGGCCACCTGCGCGTCGTCGCACGGCGGTGGCGGGCCGGGCGGCGGTGTCGGCTTCGGCGGCTCCGCCGGGGGCGGTGGCGGGGGCGTGGTCGAGGACGAGGTGGTCACCGACGTGGGGACGGGCTCGGGCGGGCGGGACGACGGGCGGGCCGCGACCGGCGCCGGGTCGCCGTGCCCGATCAGCGCGCCGACCAGCCAGACCACGAGGACCGCCACGACCACCGCGCCGGCGCCGGCGAGCGCGCGCCGCCGCCGGTACACCGACCTCGGGTGCGGGTCTGTGGTCTCGGTCACGCGGTGAACGTATCCAAGCCGACTGGAATCTTTGCGGAAGCATCGGTCACCCGATGCGGTGAACGTGAGGTACGCCCGATTCACTTGCCGGCATGCGGGACACCGGTTCCAATCTCAGGGAAACACGGGAGGTGTGCGATGACCGCGATCGACGAGCTGCTGAGCCGGAACGCCGAACTGGGCAACATCGTCCCCGGCGACCGATCCTCGCCGAAGCCCTCGATGCAGGTGGCGATCCTGACCTGCATGGACTCCCGCATCCGGGTGTTCGAGATCTTCGGGCTGAAGCAGGGCGAGGCGCACGTGCTGCGCAACGCGGGCGGCGTGGTGACCGACGACATGATCCGCTCGCTGGCGCTGAGCCAGCGCAAGCTCGGCACCCGCGAGGTGCTGCTGGTGCACCACACCAACTGCGGCCTGGAGCTGGTCACCGAGGACGACTTCAAGGACGAGCTGGAGGAGTCCTCCGGCCTGCGCCCGACCTGGTCGGTCGAGGCCTTCCGCGAGGTGAAGGACAGCGTGCGCGGCTCGGTGAACCGGGTGCGGCACAGCGCCTTCCTGCCGCACCGCGACAACGTGCGCGGCTTCGTCTACGACGTGCACACCGGTGAGCTGACCGAGGTCGTCTGACCTCACCGCGCGGACCGGCGGCCCGGTCGTGGGAGACTGTGCGGCGCTATGAGCCTGGACGCCGAGCTCCTCCTCGACTGGTTCGCCGACACCGCCCGCGACCTGCCCTGGCGACGGCCGGAGTGCACGGCCTGGGGCGTGCTGGTCAGCGAGATCATGCTGCAGCAGACCCCCGTCGCCCGGGTCGAGCCGATCTGGCACGAGTGGCTGGCCCGGTGGCCGACGCCGTCCGCGATGGCGGCGGCGGGCCAGGGCGAGGTGCTGCGGGCCTGGGGCAAGCTCGGCTACCCGCGCCGCGCCCTCCGGCTGCACGCCGCCGCGCAGGCCATCACCGAGCAGCACGACGACGTCGTGCCCAGCGACGTGGACACCCTGCTCGCGCTGCCCGGCATCGGCGCGTACACGGCGCGGGCGGTCGCCGCGTTCGCCTACGGGCAGAAGTGCCCGGTGGTCGACACGAACGTGCGACGTGTCGTGGCCCGCGCGGTGCACGGCGCGGGTGACGCGGGCCCGCCGTCCACGACCAAGGACCTCCGCGACGTCGAGGCGCTGCTGCCCGACGAGCACGCCGCCGTCTACTCGGCCGCGCTGATGGAGCTGGGCGCGCTCGTCTGCACGGCCCGTGCGCCGAAGTGCGCCGACTGCCCGGTGTTCGCCGAGTGCGCGTGGCAGCTCAACGGCCGTCCCGCCTACGACGGGCCGGCGAAGGTCGTGCAGAAGTTCGCGGGCACCGACCGGCAGGTGCGCGGCCTGCTGCTGGACGTGCTGCGCGGCACGGCCGAACCGGTGGCCAAGGCCCAGCTCGACGTGGTGTGGTCCGACGCGGGCCAGCGGGACCGGTGCCTGCACTCGCTGCTGGTCGACGGCCTGGTCGAGCAGACCCGCGAGGGCTTGTTCGCGCTGCCCGGGGAGCACTGACCGTGCACGTGCTGGTGGTGTTCTTCGACGCCGAGGCCGACGCCGCCGTGCGCGCCCTGTGGCGGCGGATCGGGGCGACGTCCGAGCTGCCGCCGCACCTGACCTACGCGGCGGCGGGCACGATCGGGCCCAAGGTGCGCGCCGAGCTGCGCGAGGACCTGTCCCGGCTGTGGCTGCCCGACGTCTGGCTGCACACGCTCAGCGCCACGGAGAACGCCCTCCGGCTGGGCGCGGTCGTGGACGCCGAGCTGCTGGCCGTCCACTCGGCCGTGCACGACGTGCTGGCGGGCCGGGTGAAGCACCCGAACGCCCACCACCTGCCGGGCAGCTGGGTGCCGCACTGCACGCTGGTCACCGGCGAGGACGCCGAGGTGAAGGCGGCGTTCACCGAGCTGCACCCGATCACGCCGATCCGCGCCAGGACCCGCGAGATGGCCATCGTGGACACTCAGACCGGCTCGATCGACCCGCTGAGGAACGCCTCCACCGCACCCCGGTAGACCTCCGGCGCCTCGTCGTGCACCACGTGCCCCGACTCGGGCACGAGCACGTAGGACGCGCCGGTCCGGCGGGCGACCTCGGCCATCTGGCCGGCGCGCAGCCCTCCCCGGCCGGCCTCGACCACCAGCATCGGGCACCTCACCGCGTCCACGAGGTCCCAGTACGCCCGCTCGCCCCACTCGGAGGCGATCTCGTACAGGTCGGGCAGGTGCGCGATGAGGTGCCAGCCGTCCTCGCGCTCCTCGAACATCTCCTCCACCCGCGGCACGTCCACGACCGTGCGGACGTGCGCCAGGGACTCGAACGCGGGCGGCCACGCGTCGAAGTACCACTTCCAGTCCTCGACCGTGCGGCCGGTGTTGTCCGGCACCACGTCCTCGACCACGACCGCGCGCACCAGGTCGGGCCGGGTCGCGGCGAGCGCCCACGCGTGCAGCCCGCCCATGGAGTGCCCGATGACCACGGCGGGCGCGAGGTCGTACCGCTCGATGACCCCGACCGCGTCGGTGACGAAGTCCTCGGTACGGAACGGCCCCCGCACCGGGTTGCGGCCGTGACCGCGGGCGTCCGGGGCGACGACCCGCCCGTAGCGCTTGAGCCACTGCGCCACCGTCCACCACGTGCTCGCCCGGCTCATCAGGCCGTGCAGCAGCAGGATGCCCTGCCCCGATCCACCGAACTCCGCGACGCTCATGCGTGCATCATGTCGGCATGGCCATCAGCTCCAAGGCACGCCCTTACCTGCTCGTCCTCGTCCTGGTGCTGGTGGTCGCCGGGATCGTGGTCGCCAGGCTGCCTCGGGACCGGCCCGCCGCAGCACCGAACACGACCGGCACGAACACGACCGGCACGACCACGCCCCCGGTGGTGGACGCCGAGGGCGGCGACGGCGCGGGCGACCCGTACTACCCGCAGGACGGCAACAGCGGCTACGACGTCGGCGGCTACGACGTGTCGATCAGCTACGACCCGGGCACCAAGCGGCTGGACGGCGTCGCGCGGATCACCGCCAGGGCGACCGCCGACCTGGCCCGCTTCAACCTCGACCTGTACCGGCTGGAGGTCACCGACGTCCGGGTCGGGGACGTGGCGGCGACCTTCCGGCAGGAGGGGGACCACGAGCTGGTCGTCGTGCCCGGGAGCCCGGTGCGCAGCGGCGAGGAGTTCACCGCCACGGTGACCTACGGCGGCGTGCCGAGCCTGCTGGAGGACCGCGCGCTGGGTCGCAACGGCTGGCAGGTCTCCGCCGGCGGCGGCGCGTTCGCGGCCGGCGAGCCCCACTCCGCGACCACCTGGTACCCGGCCAACGACACCCCGCGCGACAAGGCGACGTTCGCGTTGACCGCGCGCGTGCCGGACGGCTGGTCGGTGATCTCCAACGGCGTGGAGAAGGGCTCCACCAGCGCGGACGGCTGGACGTCGTTCCGCTGGGCCGCCGAGCGGCCGATGGCCACCTACCTGACCACGGTCGCGATCGACAAGTGGACCGTGGACCGGTCGACGCTGCCCGACGGCACGCCCGTGGTGAACGCCTACGCGCCCGGCGCGGAGAACGGCCGCGACCACCAGGCGCGGCTGCCCGAGATCCTCGGGTTCCTGGCCGAGAAGTTCGGGCCCTACCCGGTCGAGGCGGCGGGCGGGATCTTCCTGGCCGACGACATCGGCTTCTCGCTGGAGACGCAGACCCGGCCGATCTACGCCGGGTGGGCCGACCTCGACACCGTCGTGCACGAGAACGCGCACCAGTGGTTCGGGGACTCGGTGAGCCTGGAGAGCTGGGCCGACATCTGCCTGAACGAGTGCTTCGCCTCCTACGCCCAGTGGCTGTGGTCGGAGGCGAAGGACGGCGTCGACCTGGACGCCCGCTACCGCGCCGAGGTCGACCGGGTCGGTGACCGCGGCACGTACTGGAACCGCAAGCTCTACGACATGGGCCGCGGCAACGAGTTCCGCGGCGTCTACGACAAGGGCCAGCTCGCGCTGCACGCGCTGCGCCGCCAGGTCGGGGACCCCGCGTTCGACCGCGTCCTCAAGGAGTGGACCAGCGCGAAGCGGGACGGCAACGCGTCGTGGCCGGAGTTCGAGGCGCACGTGGAGCAGGTGTCGGGTCAGGACCTGGACGGCTTCTTCGCCGCGTGGTTCCGCGGCGGCGAGCTGCCCGACGACGAGTATCTGTTCCCGGGTTCGCTGCGTCGTTGACCCCGGCGTCCTGCGGTAACGTCGAGGTCATGGCGGTTGTGAAGATCAATGCGATCCACGTGCCCGACGGCTCGGGCCCGGAGCTGGAGAAGCGGTTCGCCGCGCGCCTCGGCGCGGTCGACTCCGAACCCGGCTTCCTCGGGTTCCAGCTCCTGCGGCCGGTCAAGGGCGACGACCGGTACTTCGTCGTCACGCAGTGGGAGTCCGAGGAGGACTTCCAGAACTGGATGGGCGGCCGGGCCAAGGAGGCGCACTCGGGCGAGCGGGCCAAGCCGGTGGGCACCGGTTCCGACCTGCTGGAGTTCGAGGTCGTGCTCAGCTCCGAGGCGAAGAAGTGACCAGCCGGGCGTGAACGACGCGCTCGACCGCGCGGCGGACCTGATCAGGGGCGCCGACGCGGTGCTGGTGTGCGCGGGCGCCGGGATGGGTGTCGACTCGGGCCTGCCCGACTTCCGCGGCACCACCGGCTTCTGGCAGGCCTACCCGCCCTACGAGCGGCTGGGGCTGCGGTTCGAGGAGCTGGCCGACCCGGTGCACTTCGCGGACGACCCGACGCTCGCGTGGGGCTTCTACGGGCACCGGCTCGACCTGTACCGGCGCACGCAGCCGCACGACGGGTTCCGCGTGCTCCGGGAGTGGGGCGCGCGGGTGTTCACCTCGAACGTGGACGGCCAGTTCCAGCGGGCCGGGTTCACCGACGTGGCCGAGGTGCACGGGTCGATCCACCACCTGCAGTGCGTGGAGCCGTGCACGGACGACGTGTGGCCCGCCGACGACCTAGTGGTGGACGTCGACCCGGGGACCATGCGGGCGACCGGGCCGCTGCCGTCGTGCCGCAACTGCGGCGGCCTGGCCCGGCCGAACATCCTCATGTTCGGGGACTGGGCGTGGGTCGCGGGGCCGTCGCAGCGGGCGCTGGACGCGCTGGCCGACTGGCGGCGCGCGCACCGCGACCTCGTCGTGCTCGAACTCGGCGCGGG
>NZ_JBFAAX010000280.1:0-7678 GCF_040639995.1 Actinosynnema sp. NPDC023658
CGGGCAGCGCTCGGGGCAGGCCGCCGCGCGGCTGGTCGACCACCTGGTGGCGCACGACGTGCGGGCTCCGGGCCGCGTCGCCATCTCCGCGTCCTCGTCCCGGTCGCTCATGGGAGGCAGGCGCGGTGGCGCGAACGTGTAACGGGGATCGCGTACGAATCGATCACGTGACAGACGGACACCGGGAAGCAGACGGACACCGGAACGCCCCGCAGGTGAGGTGAGCTTCAGAAGATGGATGTACTGATCGCGGTGAGCGGCGGCGATGAGGTTGACGAGCTGGCCGACATCTGGTCGTGGTTGCGGACCCAGCGCGAGCTGGCCGGCGCGGTTCGCGGAATCCGCTCGGAGCCGGGAGAAACCGACCTCGGGGGAGCGGTTGACGTGCTGGTGGTGGCGCTGGGAACTGGGGGTGCCGGCGCGGTGCTGGCGCAGTCGCTGACAGCGTGGTTGCGCACGCGCAAGCCGAGCATCTCCATCACGGTGAAGACCAAGTCCGGTACAACGACGGTCGACGCCCGCAACCTCGACGCGAACGACGTGCTGCCGTTGCTGGACCGAACACTGGATGCCGACGATGAGCGAGAAGATTGATTTTTCACGATCGCGCGCGATCCTGGTTGGCACCTCCAGGTATGACGACTCATCGTTCCTGCAACTCCCCGCGGCGGCCAACAGCCTGAAGGCGATGCGCGACCTGCTGACCGAGCCGCTGTTGTGCGGATGGCCGGCCGAGCGCGTGACGACAATGCAAGACGTGTCCGACAACAGGTTGCTGATCCAGGCGCTGCGGACCGACGCATGGGCGGCCGAAGACGTCCTGCTGCTCTACTACGTCGGCCACGGTGTGCTGTTGCCACGCGGCGAGCTCTGCCTCACCGTGTCGGACACGAAGAACGAGCACGCGGACGTCACGGGACTGGAGTACCAGCGCGTCCGCGAGTTGCTGCTGGACAGCCCGGCCAGGGTGAAGATCGTGATCCTCGACTGCTGCTACTCCGGGCGGGCGATCGAGGCGCTCTCCGGTGGTGCCGACGCCATCGCGGACCTGACCGAGACGGCAGGTGTGTACACCCTGACGGCCAGTGATCGAGTAGCGCACGTGGTGCCGCTGGAGCAGCAGGTGCAGGAGGCCACGTCGTTCACCGACGCGTTCGTCGGCCTGGTTCGCGAGGGCATCCTCGGACAGCCCGAGCACCTGTCGTTGAGCATCATCTACCGGCACCTGCGCAAGAAGTTGCAAGGGAACGGGATGCCGGAGCCCAACCAGCGCAACACCGGCACCGCCGATGGCTTCCTGTTCAGCCGCAACGCCGCCGTCGCCGGTGCCGTGTCACGCTGGCGCGAGGTACGCGCGGCGACAAGTCCGATCGTGCCGGTCTGGTACAAGACTGCGGTCTTCTACGAGGTGCTGATCCGGGCGTTCACCGACTCGAACGGCGACGGGGTGGGCGACCTGAACGGGCTGACCGCCCGTCTCGACTACCTGGAGTGGCTCGGCGTCGACTGCCTGATCATCGGTCCGTGTGTCGCACCGCTGCGCGGTGGCGGCCGGGGCATCTCGGACTTCCGCGCCGTGCTGCCGGAGTTCGGCACGTTCAAGGACTTCGTGCTCCTCTTGGACAGTGCGCACACACGCGGCATCAAGATCATCGTCGACCTGGTGCTCAACCACACCTCCGACGAGCACCCCTGGTTCCAGCACTCACGCCGCGAACCTGATGGCCCCTATGGCGACTACTACGTCTGGAGCGACGCGGACGATCGCTACGCGGACGCCCGGGTGATCTTCGTCGACACGGAGTCGTCCAACTGGACGCACGACCCGGTGCGCGGACAGTTCTTCTGGCATCGGTTCTCCTCACGCGAGCCCGACCTCAACTACGAGAATCCGGAGGTGCAGGACGAGATGCTCGAAGTCCTCCGGTTCTGGTTCGACATCGGCGTGGATGGGTTCCGGTTGTTCGCCGTGCCGTACCTCTTCGAACAGGAGGGCACGACCGGCGAAAGCCTTCCGCGTACGCACGACTTCCTCAAGAGGTGCCGGAAGCTCGTGAACGAGGAGTATCCCGGCCGGCTGCTGCTGGCCGAGCCCAACCAGTGGCCCGCAGATGCCGTGGAGTACTTCGGTGACCCGACCGCGGGTGGGGATGAGTGCCACATGGCGGTCCACTTCCCACTGATGCCGCGAATCTTTATGGCGGTGCGCCGGGAGTCGCGGTTCCCGATCTCGGAGATCCTGGCGCAGACGCCACAAATCCCCTCGGGTTGCCAGTGGGGGATCTTCCTGCGCAACCAGGACGAGCTGACGCTCGAGATCGTGACCGACGAAGAGCGCGACTACATGTGGTCGGAGTACGCCATGGACCCGAGGATGAAGGAGCACATCGGAATCCGCCGCCGCCTCGCCCCGCTGCTGGAGAACGACCGCGATCAGCACGAGCTGTTCACCGCCCTGCTGCTCTCCCTGCCCGGTTCACCCGTTCTCTACTACGGCGACGAGATCGGTATGGGCGACAACATCTGGCTCGCCGACAGCGACGGAGTCCGCACCCCCATGCAGTGGACTCCCGACCGCAACGCGGGCTTCTCCTCGTGCGACCCGGGTCAGCTCTACCTGCCGGTGATCATGGACCCGGTCTACGGCTACCAAGGCCTGAACGTCGAAGCACAGCTGAACAGCTCGTCGTCGCTGCTGAACTGGACGCGGCGGATGATCGAGGTGCGCCGGGCACACCTGGGGTTCAGCCTCGGCAAGTACGTGGAACTGAGCTCCTCGAACCCCAGCGTTCTCGCCTACCTGCGGTACGTGCCGGCCGACCAGGCGAACAGGGTGGACGAGGATCTGATCATCTGCGTCAACAACCTGTCCCGCTTTCCCCAGGCGGTAGAGCTCGACCTGTCCGAGTTCACCGACGCGACACCGGTCGAACTGACCGGTGGAGGACGTTTTCCCGCGATTGGCGAGCTTCCCTACCTGCTCACCCTCCCGGGCTACGCGTTCTTCTGGTTCGAGCTCGAAATGTTCGCGTCAGCGTCATGACAGTTGTAGAACCTGACTCGACCGTCAATCGCGGCAACGCGTTCGGCCTTCGTGCACGGGGAGTGGGCGCAGGCCGAACGCGATCGGCTCGAACAGCAACGGCTGGCCGTACAGCACGACCTGGTCGACGCCCGGTTGCGCACCGGGGAAAGCGGAGGGCTGGTGGCCGAACTGGCCGCGCGGACCGCCCAACACCCATTGGACGAGAGGGTGGCGGGCCAATACCTGCTGGCACTGCATCGGGCGGGGCGCACCAACGACGCCTTGGAGCACTACCGATTGACCCGTGCGCGGTTGATCGAGGACCTGGGCGTCGAACCCGGCACCGCGCTCCAGCGGCTGCACGAGCAGGTCCTCGCCGTCGACACCGCCCTCGCCCCCAGGCCGACAGGTGCCGCAGCGGTGGTGCCCCGTCAGTTGCGCGCCGCCCCTGCCGCATTCGTCGGCCGCCACGAAGAGCTTCACCGCCTGGACAGCCTTGTTGAGGCCGCACGACCCAGCGGCGCGATGACGATCGCAGCCATTACCGGTGCCGGTGGCTTCGGCAAGACCTGGCTGAGCCTGCGGTGGGCGTACCGCCACCTCGACCGGTTCCCGGACGGCCAACTGTTCGTGGACCTGGGCGCCTTCAGCCCGGACGGCGTGCCGCTGGCACCCGCCGCGGCACTGCGCGGGTTCCTCACCACCCTGGGCGTCGAGCCGGCAGCGGTCCCCCCCGACGTGAGCGATCGGGCCGCGCTGTTCCGCAGCCTGACCGCGAACAAGCGCGTGCTCGTGGTGCTGGACAACGCCATCGACACCGACCAGGTGGTCCCACTGCTGCCCGGCGGCGAGGCGTGCGTGGTCGTCGTGACCAGCCGGAACCGACTCACGGGCCTGGTCACCGGCCACGGCGCCCACCACCTGCCACTCGACGTGCTCTCCACCGGGGAGGCCCGTGGCCTGCTGGCCGCCCGGCTCGGCAGAACACGGGTCGACGCCGAACGCCCAGCGGTCGACGAGCTGATCAGCCTGTGCGGCGGATTCCCGCTGGCGCTGGGTATCGTGGCCAGCCGCGCCCACACTCGCACCGACCTGTGGTTGTCCGCACTCTCCGCCGAACTGCGAGACCTGGGCCTCGACGCGTTGGACGACGACGAACCCGCCGCCAGCCTCCCCACTGTCCTGTCCTGGTCGCGCCGCACCCTCACTTCGGACCAGGCCGTCGCGTTCACCCTGTTGGGCATAGCCCCAGGCCCCGACATCAATCTTCCTGCCGCCGCCGCACTCACCGGGCTACCCCCGGACCGAACCACGACGGTGCTCCGAGGACTGGAACGTGCATCGTTGACCACGTCGAACGCCCAGGGCCGTCACCGGATGCACGATCTGATCCGCGCCCACGCTGCCGACACCGCCGAGCACCTGGTGCCCGGGGACGAGCGGGCAGCGGCGTGGCACCGCGTGGTGGACTACTACCTGCATACCGCCCACACCGCCGACCGGCTTCTGGACCCCCACCGCGCGCCGATCCGACTGGGCTCTCCAGCACCCGGCTGCCGCCCCCACCCACTGTCCGATGCCTCCGCGGCCCTGACCTGGTTCGACGCCGAACACCCCTGTCTGCTCGCCGCCCAACGCACCGCCGCCGCCCAGTCCCGCCACCAGACCGTGTGGGACTTCGCCTGGGTCTTGAGCACCTTCCAACTGCGACGGAGGCGACTAGGCGACCAGTTCGACGTCTGGACTCTCGCACTCTCCGCCGCAGAGCACCTCACCGACGTCACCGCCCGAATGACCGCCCACCGGATCCTCGGTTGCACCCACTCCGAGTCGGGACAGCACGACGAGGCGATCGAACACCTGCGCGCATCGCTCGCACTGGCCGAACACCACCACGACCGCACCAACCAGGCCCACACCCACCTCCAGCTCGCACAGGCGTGGGGGCACCGGACCGACGACAGGCTGGCACTACGGCACGCAACCCAGGCCCTGAACCTCTTCCGCACCCTGGATCACCCGACCTGGGAAGGCGACGCGCTCAACGCCGTGGCCTGGCACGCCGCCCGACTGGGCGACTACCGGAAGGCTCGAGAACACTGCCGAGCCGCCCTCACCGTGTTCTCCCGCCACCCCGATCCGATCAGTGAAGCCGAAACGCTGGACACCCTCGGCTACACCGCTCACCACACCGGTCAGCACCACACGGCCGCCGAGTACTACCAGCAGGCCCTCGCCCTCTGGCGCGACAACGACGTCACCGACTCCGTTGCCCGCACCCTCACCCAACTCGGCGACACCTACTCCGTACTCGGCCGAGCCGACCACGCCCACGCCGTGTGGCAGGAAGCACTGGAGCACTATCGACGACAACGACGACACGAGAACACGGAACACGTGCAGCAGCGCCTCGACACCCTCGCTTACACCACCAACACCGTGCTCGACTAGTACTCCAGCCGCAGTTCGTGATCATATTCTGGTAGCTTGTCGATCTTGTGTTGGTCGATGAGGACATCCAGGCGTGGGTGAGCGGCTTGGACGAGCTGTTCGGGCGGGTGGCGGGACGGTTTCTGCGGGCGGAGCCGCGGCGTCGGGCTCGGGCGTACGTTCGGGGCCTGTTGGCTCCGATCGCGGGCAAGAACGGCTGGACGTTGGCGGAAGTGGCCGGTGAGGCGACGCCGGACGGGATGCAGCGGTTGCTCAACGCCGCGACATGGGACGTCGACGGGGTACGCGACGACGCCCGTGACTATGCCGTGGAGCACCTGGCCGACGGCGAGGGCGTGCTGGTGGTGGACGAGACCGGGTTCCTGAAGAAGGGCGACAAGTCCGCCGGGGTGCAGAGGCAGTACTCCGGCACCGCCGGTCGGATCGAGAACTGCCAGCTGGGCGTGTTTCTCGCCTACACCACAAGCAAAGGTCGCACGCTGATCGACCGTGAGCTGTACCTGCCCAAGTCCTGGGTCGCCGACCGGGAACGGTGTCGGGAGGCGGCGGTGCCAGACACCGTGGAGTTCGCGACCAAGCCCGTGCTCGCCCGCGCGATGCTGGCCCGGGCGTTGGACGCCGGTGTGCCCGCCCGCTGGGTGACCGCGGACGAGGCTTACGGCGGCGACTCGAAATTCCGGGCCTGGCTTGAAGATCAGCGCGTCGCCTACGTGGTGGCCGTGCCGAGCAGTCAGACCATTCCCGCCACGGCGGGCGCCACCCGCGCCGACTTCCTGACCGCCGACGCCCCGTCGGCGGCGTGGAAGCGCCGCAGTTGCGGCCAAGGCGCCAAAGGACCACGCCTGTTCGACTGGGCGGTGGCCTCGTTACCCGTCTACGACGACACCACCCCGCCGGGCTGGCGACGATGGCTGCTGATCCGCCGTTCCCTGACCGCCAACCGGCGCGGCGAACACGAACTGGCCTACTACTTGTGCTGCGCCCCAACGGGAACCACCGACGACGACCTGATCCGGGTGGCCGGGTCACGGTGGGCTGTCGAGGACTGCTTCCAGACCGCCAAGACCGAGGTCGGCCTGGACCAGTACCAGGTCCGCCGCTACGACGCCTGGTACCGCCACATCACCCTTGCGATGCTCGCCCACACCTACCTCGCCGTCACCGCCGCCATCGCCCCAAAAGCCCTGGCAGCGGCCTCATCCCGGTCACCCTCGGCGAGGTCAGGCGTCTCCTGGCACACCTGATCACCACCGTCTCCGACCGCGCCCACACCTGGCGCTGGTCCCGCTGGCGCAGACGCCACCAACACCGCGCCAAACAAGCCCAATACCAGCGAAGACAGGCTATATACAACAAACTGCGGCTGGAGTACTAGAACCCGACCCGGCAGCGGCACGGCAGGCGTTTCTCGACGCCCATGAGGAGTTGTTGCTCACCGCGCCATCAAGACCGACCGAATGGTGGCCCGGCGGATGGGGTGGGTCCTGTACCTGTGGTTCCGCCGGCGCAGGCATCGCGTCGACCTTGGCCTGGACCAGGACATACTTCCGTTCAGTCTCACGTAGGGCCCGTTTGGCCGTGTCCAACGCGGCCCGCAGTTCAACGAGCCGGTGGACGCCACCGGTGCGTCCGTCGAACAGCTTGCACATGCTGGCGCTACGCGGAGTCCAATCGGAGTCCGGCCCAGCGGGTGCGAGCTTGGAGATCTCGCTCGGCGACACCTTGAGCTCGGCCGCGATCGTGGACAACGGCACCCCGCTTGCCTCCAGCTGGGCCTTGGCATGGATGCTCGCGACTTTGAGGGCTGCCAGTGCTTCGTGGACCGCTTCGGCTGCGGCGTCACGCTCTCGTCCGGCTAGCGCGAGAGCTTCTCCTCCGCTCGCCGGGGTCACGCCGGGCAGCATACCGAGTCGGACTGGTCGGGCAGGATGTCCCGATGATTGAGGACGTACCGATGGCGGCCTTGGCCGAGTTGCTCTGGCGTCGCTGCGTCGAGCCCGACCGGGACGAAGATGTCGAAACCGCCCAGCGCCTCCTGTGTGCGGCGGCGGAGGGCGGCGCAGGAGGGGTGCTGGGCGGGCCCCCGGCCGCCCCGACGCCCCCGACGGGGGCCCCACCGGGCACCCCCCCCCCCCCCACCCCGCCCGCCCCACCCCCCCAGTTGGGCACAGACGCGCACCACCACCCCCCCACCCCCACCCC
>NZ_JBFAAX010000281.1:0-5351 GCF_040639995.1 Actinosynnema sp. NPDC023658
TCCTGCACGAGCGTCTCGCGGCTGTAGTCGCTGGTGGACTTGAAGCTCCCCGCGGTCGTGCCCAGGACGATGCCCAGCCGGCCGCCGAGTACAGGTAACCGAAGATCTCGTCCAGCACGAAGGCCGCGGCCTCGTTGTCGGTGCCGAACCGGCCGTCCCCGCCAGCGCTGACCACGGCACCTCCCGTGCGGGCTCCGGAATCCCGACCACGGGACCGCTGCCACTCTCCCGCCGCGGCGCCGTCGACGTTCCCCGCCCCACCCGGTCAGCCCTGATTTTTCACTCGAACGTATGACGCAGCTCGGAGTTCCCCCTTGGCCAACAGCGCGGCTGTGACACTCTCCCGCGTGACGAAGAGGTTCAGCTACGCCGACGCCGTGAGGCTGCTCGGAGCACGTGAGCAGAAGCTGGTGGCGGCGTTGGACCGCCTGGTCGGCGGGGCCCTGCTGGCAGGCGCGACGTTCGGGATCTCGGAGTTGCTGGGCTGGTTCGACGCGAAGGTCGACTTCGTCCGGCTGGCGCACGAACTGCTCGTGAAGGCCGGCGCGAGGCGACGCGGCCTCACGCGGTACGACCGGACCGAGCGGCTCCAGGCCGCCCACGCGGTGATCGTCGTGGTCGCCTTCTTCGACGCCGTGGCGGCGCTGCGCCTGCCCCCGGCACTCAAGACGCTCGACGTCGACAAGTCCGAGCAGTCCGAGCTGCTGGGCCTGACCAGCCTGTTCGACGGCGTGTGGCCGCTGCCGTCCGCGGCGTGCACCTACTCCGAAAACCTCGGCCGGATCGGCGAGGGTTACGCGCGTTCGGCCGCCGCCCTGCTGACGCTCCTGCGCAACCGGGCCGCCTGGCGGACGATCGACGTCGACGAGCGCGGGCACGTCAGCGAGGTGCTGACGCGCGTGGAGTCCACGGCGATCCGGCGCTACGAGGAACTGGTCCGCGAGCTGGCCGGCGACTACCCGGAGCTGTCGCTGTGGCTGCAACTACGGCACGGCGCCGCCGTCGAGGCGAGTTTGGGGAGGATCGAGACCGCGCTGACCGCGGTCCTCGTCGGCCGTGAGCCCGACACCCGGCGGGAAGAGCTGTCCCGGCAGCACCGCGCCGTGCTCACCCGGCCGATCCTGGACACCGAGGACGTCCCGACCGGCTTGAACCTGCCCGTGACCGAACAGGCCTACATCGACCCGGACTTCCAGATCGTCACCATGCAGCAAGGCGCGGCGCCCAGCCAGTTGCAGTGGTGGGAGAAGATCCCGAGCCGCTCGGACCTGCACCAGTGCCTGGCCGGTCACCTGACTTCGCCCCACGCCCTAGCCCAACCGCTGGTGGTGCTGGGCGATCCGGGAGCAGGCAAGTCGCTGTTGACCAAGGTGCTGGCGGCGCGGCTGCCGGCCGCCGACTTCCTGGCGCTGCGGGTGGAGCTCCGGTCCGTGCCGGCCGAGAGCGACCTGCTGGAGCAGGTCGAGCACGGCATCCGCGCGAGCCTGCACGACCCCGTCAGCCTCGCCGAGCTGTCCCGGATCGCGGGTGACGCCGTGCCCGTGGTCATCCTCGACGGGTTCGACGAGCTCCTCCAGGTCACCGGCGTCACCAACACCGACTACCTGACCAGGGTGGAGAAGCTCCAGCGCGAGTGCGCCGCGGCCGGGCGCCCGATCATCGTCATCGTGACCAGCCGCATCGGCGTGGCGTCCACCATGCGGATCCCGGTCGGCGCGAGCGTGCTCCGGCTGGGCGCGTTCACCGACGGCCACGTCGCGCGGTGGTTGCAGGTCTGGAACGCCACCAACGCCGGGTTCTTCGGCTCGTCCCAGCGGACCGCGCTGACGCCCGACACCGTGCTGGCGCACCGGGACCTCGCCGTCCAACCGCTGCTGCTGCTGATGCTGGCGCTCTACGACGCCACGGACGACGCGCTGCGCCGCAACGGCGGTGACCTGCCCCGCGCCGAGCTCTACGACCGGTTGCTGAGCAGCTTCGCCCTGCGGGAGGTCTCCAAGGACAACCGCGACCGCACCGAGGCGGACCTGGCGACCGACGTCGAGAACGAGCTGACCCGGTTGGCCGTCGTGGCGTTCGCGATGTTCCACCGCGGAGCGCTGTGGGCGAGCGAGACCGACCTGGACCACGACCTGGCGGCGTTGCTCGACTGGCGCAACGACACGCGGCGGCACGGCATGCGCACGCCCATCACCCCGGGCGGGACGATGCTCGCGCGCTTCTTCTTCATCCAGCGCGCGGAGGCCGTCAACGACCTGGTGACCCTGCGCACCTACGAGTTCCTGCACGCGACGTTCGGCGAGTACCTGGTCGCCCGGCTAACCTGGCACGTGCTGTGCGACCTGCACCGGGTGGAGTCCACCCAGCGCCCCACACTGTCCGCCGGCCCCGCCGACGACAGCAACCTGTACGCACTGCTGTCGTTCACCCCGCTGACCGCCCGCAAGTCCGTGATCGACTTCCTCATCGAGCTGGCCGCCACCAGCACCGAACGCCCGGCGTTGGCGGCGCTCGTCGCGCGCCTGTTCGAGACCGCCGACGAGCACCGGCCGCGCAGCCGCGGCGACTACCGGCCGTCTGCTCGCGGGGTGCCCGCCCGCTTCGCCATCCATAGCCTCAACCTCGTGCTGCTGGCCACCATCCTCAGTGAGGAGCTCGACACCAGCGACTTCGGCATCGCCGACTGGCCGAAGCTGACCGCATTCTGGAAGTCGCAGCTGTCCGACGGCGAGTGGGAGTCGCTGATCGGGTCGATCCACGTCCAGTGGCAGAGCGCCGACCGACGCGTGATCACGGCCGGCAGCTGGTCGCCGCGCTTCGTCGACCGCGCCAACCTGCCCCCGGCGTTCTCGTTGTGGGACGCCGCCCGTGAGACGCACTTCACCACCGACCCCGCCGGCAACCTGTTCCGGTACGCCTTCGAAGGGCTGTCCGGGGACCACTTCGACCTGAGCTATGCGCGAGCGGTGGTCGAGCTGAACACCCCGGCGCCGCAGGAGAAGCGGAGCCGCCAGTACCAGGTGTGGGCCGACACCCACCCCCAGCTGGTCCTGGACCGGCTGCGCCGCGAGGTGATCGCCGACATCGACGTCCTGCGCACCCTGGCGGGGACCAGGTTGGGGCTGACCAACGGGTTCCTCCACGTGCTGTGCGAACGGCTGGGCACGACGACGGATGACGAACAGCTCCTCGCCCTGATCGGCGAGGTGCAGACGAGGATCGGCCACCTGCCCGCGCTCGACCACCAGCTGGAGGTTCCGTTGCTGGACGCCTGGCTGCGCCTGCACGAGGCCGGCTTCAAGTTCCCCGAGGAGCGCAACTACCCGGACCTGGTCGAGCTGATGAGCAGGATCAACCTCATCCGGGTCCAGACGTTCCGCCCGGACCTCATCCGGCGGGTGGATGCCGCCATGCAGGACCTCGGCATCTGACCGGGTCCGGCGGAGTCGTCCGCGACCCCGCCCGTTCGTCCTGCGCACCGGCATCGCGGATGGTGTGACGTCGCCGGGCACGGCGGGCGGTCGGCGTCGTCTCGCAGGCCGGACGGGTGGTGGGGGGGCGGGCGGGTGATGGGGTAGAACGGGTCGTGCTCAGCCTCTACCACGACGCCGACACACCGGTGCACGCGCTGCCCGCCGGGGCGAAGCTGCTGGTGCTGTTCGCGGTCGGTTCGGTGTTGTTCCTCGTGCGGTCGATGCTCGCCCTCGGCGTCGCGTTCGCGGTGGTCGTCGTGCTCTACGCGGTGGCGCGGGTGCCGTGGCGCACGACGTGGCACCAGCTGCGGCCCGTGCTGCCGTTCACCGCGCTGATCGTCGTCGCGCAGCTCGTGCTGACCGACTGGCGGACGGCCGTGCTGGTCGGTGAGCGCGTCCTGGTGCTGGTGCTGCTGGCCAACCTGGTCACGCTCACCACCCGCACGTCCGCGATGATCGCGGCGATCGAGGCCGCCCTGGGCCCGCTGCGGCCGCTGGGCGTGCGGCCGGAACGGGTGGGCCTGCTGGTGGCGCTGACCATCCGGTTCATCCCGGTGATCAGGGAGCAGGCCGACCAGGTGCGTGCGGCGCAGAAGGCGCGCGGCGTCGAGCGCAGCTTCGCGTTCCTCACCCCGCTGCTGGTCAAGACCCTGCGCCTGGCCGACGGCCTCGGTGAGGCGCTCGACGCCCGCGGGCTCGACACCGATCCGCCGCGCCGCCGTTGACGGGCCCGCGCGAATCCACCGGCCGGACAAGTCCCCCGAGGTCAGACCCCGGCTCATCACTATGATGACGCCGGGAAAATCCGGGTATTCCGATTCAAGGGGTTCGGTGTGCGCTCGAAGGACATCGCGCTGATCGCGCTGATGGCGGCGATCATGGTCGTGCTCGGCTTCTTCCCGCTCATCGAACTGCCGCTCGTGCCCGCGCCGTTCACCTCGCAGACGCTCGGCGTGATGCTCGCCGGGTCGATCCTCGGCGCGCGGCGGGGCGGGCTGGCCATCCTGCTGTTCGACGTGCTGGTGCTGGTCGGCCTGCCGGTGCTGCCGGGTGGTCGCGGCGGTCTCGGCGTGATCCTGGGCCCCACCGGCGGTTTCGTCGTGGCCTACCCGGTGGGCGCGTTCGTGGTCGGCCTGCTGACCGAGCGGCTGTGGAAGCGCTACAACCTCGGCACCGCCCTGCTGTGCAACGCGGTCGGCGGCGCGCTCGTGCTGTACGTCATCGGCATCCCGTGGATGGCGGTCGCGGCGGGCATGCCGCTGGGCAAGGCGATCACCGGGTCGGTGGTGTTCCTGCCCGGTGACGCGATCAAGGTGGTGATCGGCTCGCTCGCGGCCGTGGCGGTGCGCCGCGCGTACCCGTTGGTCGAACCGCGGTCCGAGGTCGCCGGGTGAGCATCGAGGTCGAGGGGGTCGGCCACCGGTTCGGCGAGCGCGTGGTGCTGCGCGGGGTCGACCTGCGGCTCGACGAGCGCCGCGTGGCGGTCATCGGCTCCAACGGCTCCGGCAAGAGCACGTTCGCGCGCCTGCTCAACGGCCTGCTCGTGCCGACCGAGGGCCGGGTGCGCGTGGACGGCCTGGACACCCGCAAGCAGGGCAGGGCGGTCCGCCGCCGGGTCGGGTTCGTCTTCCAGGACCCGGACGTGCAGATCGTCATGCCGACCGTGGCCGAGGACCTCGCGTTCGGGCTCAAGCACCGGGGCGTGGCGCGGGACGAGGTCGAGCGGCGGGTGTCCGAGACCCTCGCGACCTACGGCCTGGAGGAGTTCCGGGACCACCCCGCGCACCTGCTCAGCGGCGGGCAGAAGCAGCTGCTCGCGATCGCGGCGGTGGGGGGGGTGGTGGCCCCGCGCGGTGTGTTGGTGGGGGCGAACACCAG
>NZ_JBFAAX010000281.1:5361-7664 GCF_040639995.1 Actinosynnema sp. NPDC023658
GGAGCCCGAGCACGTGGTGTTCGACGAGCCGACCACGTTGCTGGACCTGCGGAACAGGCGCCTGATCGGCAAGCTGATCCAGGACCTGCCGCAGCGGGTCGTCGTCGTGTCGCACGACCTGGAGCTGATCACGGGGTTCGACCGGGTGATCGTGTTCGACGGCGGCCGGGTGGTCGCGGACGGCCCGCCCGAAGAGACCGTCGCGGCCTACGTCGCGATGCACCCGCCGCTGTAGCCGGGGCCCGTCCGGATCGGATGTCCTCTTCGCCGGAGGAGCCGGGAAGAATGCGCGAAGCGCGCCGACGCCGTGAATCCTCCCGGAAGTGGTGATTGCCCGCGACCGCCGCGCTCCATTCGACCGGAGGGCGGGATCACGGCTCGGGGCGCTGCTTGATCCCGGCGGCCAGGAGGTCGACCAGCTCCGCGATCCGCGCCGCGCGCACCTCCGGGCGGCGCTTGGTGCCGTCGACCCACCGCAGGTAGGCGCGGCGGTAGAACTGGGCCAGCGAGTCGAAGAACGCGGCGGCCCGCGGGTTGGCGTCGAGCGCCGCCGCGAGGTCGTCGGCCAGGTCGTCGCGCTGCGGACCCTCGGGCGACAGCACGACCTCGACCCGGTCGCCGGGCCCGAGGTCGTGGTCACGCCGCCAGGAGGTGGTGAGGACGAGACCGCGGTCGGTACCGAACCGCCCGACGACGCCTCGGATGCGCACCCCGTCGACGGTGCCCGCGACGTGGTGCCGCTCCTTGGCGCCCCACACCTCGTCGGGGTCGAGCGGAACGGGCACGAACAGCCGGCCGCGGTCGTCCTCGCGGACCTCGACGGTGAACCGACGCGTCGTCACGGGTGCTCCGCACCGACCAGCCGGGCGAGGAGGGCCACCTGGTCCGCGAAGTGCTCCAGGAACCCGGCGGAGCGCGGATCGGTGTCGCAGACGCCCTCGATGACGTGCGGCAGGGTGGTGGGCGCCATGGCGGCGGCCATCAGCATGACCAGCAGGCAGGACGGGTCCACCTCGGCGGGCAGCCGGCCGGACTCCTGCAACGCCCGCAGCTCGTCGACGCTCTCGACGAGCATCCGGGTGCGCGACGCGCGGTCCGGGTCCTCGTCCGGGCCGGTGTACTGCAGGCCGCTCCACGCCAGCAGCCGCGGCCCGTCCGGGTTGTGCAACGCCTCCAGGGCGTGACGCCGCAACTGCTCGGGCAGCGGCGTGCCGGGTGGCGTCAGCTCGCGCTGCCGCTGCTGCCACTGCTGCGACATGACCTGGTACAGGCCCTCTTTGCCGTTGAAGTAGTAGGAGATCAGCTGCACGTTGACCCCGGCCCGGGCGGCGATCGCGCCGACCCGGGCACCCGCGTAGCCGTGCGCGCCGAACTCGACCGCAGCCGCCGCCAGGATCGACGCACGGGTCTGCTCCGGGTCGCGCTGCCGCTGCTGCGGTGCGGGCGACCGGCGGGGTTTCGTCGGCACGGGGAGGACCTTAACACCCGCTCACCAGCGCTATCAAATGAACGATTGACACAATCAAACGAACGTTTGAAACTGGTCGGGCGACGCACCGTGCGGCGCGGAACGGGGGGACGACATGCCGGGGACCAAGCGGATCCTCATCGCCGGCGCGGGCATCGGCGGGTTGGCGCTCGCGCACGCCCTGCGACGCGGCGGCCTGGAGGTCGTCGTGTACGAGCGGGATCCCACGCCGAGCGCCCGCGACCAGGGCTACCGCCTGCACATCGACCGGAACGGCAACGCCGCGCTGCGCGCCTGCCTGTCGGCGGAGGCGCTCGACCTGGTGCGCCGCACCAGCGGGGTCAACGACGACGTGGTGGCTGCCTACACCCACCGACTGGTCGAGGTGATGACGCAGACCTTCCCCGGCGTCACCGACGACCTCATCACCTGCGTGGACTGCGACACGTTCCGGCGGGGGCTGCTCACCGGCCTGGGCGACGACGTCGGGTTCGGACGCGCGGTGACCGGCTACCGGATCACCGAGGCGGGGCGGGTGCGGGTCGAGTTCGCCGGCGGCGGCGCGGACGAGGGCGATCTCCTGGTCGGCGCGGACGGCGCCTGGTCCGCGGTGCGCCGGCAGCTGCTCCCGCACGCGACCGTGCGCGACCTGGGTGTCCGGTGCGTCTACGGCCGCCTCCCGATCGGCCCGGCGACCGAGGACGTCATCCCGAGCACGATCAGCCACGGGTTCTCCTGGGTCTCCGACGACACCGGGTGCGGCGCCGGGTTCGCGCCGGTGCGGTTCCGCACCCGCCCGGCGCACGCGTCGGACTCCCTGAGGGTCACGCTCGTG
>NZ_JBFAAX010000282.1:0-6743 GCF_040639995.1 Actinosynnema sp. NPDC023658
TTCCCACCCCTGGACGTTCAACTCACCGATCCCGGACGTAGGACACGCCAGTTCCGAACGTAGGACACGCGCGACACGAACGTAGGACTCTCGCGAGAGTCCTACGTTCAGGACGCGAGAGTCCTACGTTCAGGACACCCGAGTTGAACGCTCAGGCGTTGATCAGGGCGGCCAGGCGGTCGGCCAGGTCGTCCCACCGCCAGTTCGCGGTGACCCACTCACGGCCCGCCGCGCCCATCTTCGCGGCGGTGCCGGGGTCGGCCAGCAGGGCGGCGACGGCATCGGCCACCCCCGCCACCTCGCGCCCGTCGACCACGCGCCCCGTCACGCCGTCGCGCACCGTCTCCGGCGCACCGCCCGAACGCCCCGCCACGACGGGCAGCCCGGTGGCCGACGCCTCCAGGTAGACGATCCCCAGGCCCTCGACGTCCAACCCGCGCCCGCGCGTCCGGCACGGCATCGCGAACACGTCACCGGCGTTGTAGTGCGCGGGCAGCTCCTCCCACGGCACGGACCCGGTCAGCACCACGTGCTCCGACACGCCCACCGACACCGCCAGCCGCTCCAACGTCCCCCGGTACGGCCCGCCGCCCACCAGCAGCAACGCCGCGTCGGGCACCTGCCGCCGGATCTCCGGCAACGCCCGCACCAGCACGTCCTGCCCCTTGCGCGGCACGAGCCGCGACACGCACACCACCACCGGCCGGTCGCCCAGCCCGTACCGGGCGCGGATCTCAGCCCCCGCGGACGCGTCCGGCGCGTACACCGACGTGTCCACCCCGGACGGCAGGTGCTCCAACGCCGCCAGCGGACCGAACGCCGCCGCGAACCGGGACCGCGTGTACCGGCTCACGAACGTCACCACATCAGCGTCCGACCCGATGCGCCGCAACGCCTGCCGCGCGCCGGGCAGCATCGACCAGCCGACCTCGTGCCCGTGCGTCGACGCGACCACCCGGGAAGCACCCGCGGCACGCAGCCGTGACGTCATCAACGCCAAGGGCGCCGCCGCCCCGAACCACACGGCGTCGCAGCGCGCTCCACGCAGGATGTCCGACGCACGCCGCACCACGTCCGGCGTGGGCAGCATCAACGTGCCGGGGTGCCGCACCACCTCGAACGGCTGCACCGCGTCGAACTCCGGGTGCGAGCCGGACGGCGACTCCCACGACGGCGCGTACACCACCAGGTCGGGCAGCCGCACGGCCAACGCGTGCAGGTAGGCCTGGATCCCGCCCGGCCGCGGCGGGAAGTCATTGGTCACCAACAAGGTCCGACGCACGGGCCCACGTTACGGGAACGCCCGCCGCAGGAAGTCCTGCCACCCGCGCACCAGGGCCGCGGAGTCCTCGCCGGTGACCTCCAGCAGCACGTCGTCCACTTCGGACGCCCGAACCCGCGCCAGCCGCCGGTACAGCCCCACCAGCCCCGGCTCGCCCAGCGACGACGCCAGGTACAGGTTCAGCGACCACGCCTGCTGGTAGGCCAGCTCCATCGCGCCGCCGCGGAAGTCGGCGTCCGACGGCAACGCGGTCGGCAGCCCCTGCCGGACCTGCGCCGCCAGCAGCGGCGCGGCCTTGGCCGGCGGCACGTCGCTGCGCCGGTAGCCCACGTAGTCCGCGAACCCCTCCAGCACCCACATGGGAGCGCCGTCCACGGTCTCCCCGCGTGCGGCGATGTGCGTGATCTCGTGCCGCAGCAGCACCCGCAGCGACAACGGCGACAGCACGCCCGCGCTGTCCGGGTTCAGCACCACGCGCTGACCGCGGGCCGTGTGCGTGGTCGGATCCACCCGGTCGGCCACCGCGACGCCCGCGATCGCGCCGGTGGCGAAACCGGGTCCGACCAGCGCGACCATCTCGTCCGCGCTCGCCGGGACCACCACGGCCACCTGCCGCGACCACGCCTGCCCCCACACCTCGGTCACCGCCGTCACCGCGCCGTCCAGCTCCGCGAGCACCCGTGCGGCCAGCACCTCGCCGCCGGGGTGGCTCAGCACGAACCCGCCGGTGCCGCTGACGACGTGGCACGGCCCGAAGTCCCAAGGCCCGCGCCAGGTGCGCTTGCCCAGCGGTTCCAGCGCGGTGTCGGAGTTGAGGTACCAGCGGTCGCCGCGCCGGGTGAACAGGTAGGCCATGCCCTGACCGCTGGGTTCGACGTCCACGCCGCTGAGCCGGTACGACAGCCGCACGTCCGGCGCCCAGGCCTCGTCGGAGGCGGGCAGGCGCAGCGTCGAGAGGTCGGCCTCGCCGGCCAGCTCGTAGGTCCACTCGGCCAGCGGCACGGCGGCGAGGTTGCGGAACAGGTCGCGCTGCCGCTGCCGGAACGCCGGGTCGGCCTGCGGGTCGAGGTCCGCGGTGAACGCCGGTTCGTCCCGCTCCAGCAGGGCCCGCGCCCGCCGTTCGAGCAGGGAGCGGACGGCGTCCGCGCGGGCGGAGGAGGTAGGGTCGGCCGCCGCCGCGGGCGCGGACGGGCTCGCCGGCACCACGGCCGCGGTCAGCCCGGCGAGGAAGGTCACGGCCACCAGTGCGGCCAGCACGACCCGGATGCGGCTCACGAGCCTCCTGTCATCGGCAGGGCCACCCCGTCCAGGATGGCCCTGCCCGACGACGGCTGTCAGCCCGCGATGCGGCGCATCGCGTAGATGCTGCCGGGGGACTCCAGCGACACGACCTTGACCGGGACGCCGTCGGTCGAGGCGTGCACGACCCGACCGTTGTCCACCGCCATGGCGACGTGGTTGCCACCGTTGTAGATGATCAGGTCGCCCGCCCGGACCTCGCCGCGGCTGACGGCACGCCCGGCGCCCGCCTGACCGCCGGAGGTGCGCGGGATGGTGACGCCGGCGTAGGCGTAGGCCTTCGACGTCAGGCCCGAGCAGTCCCAGCGGTCCGGGCCGGTCGCGCCGTACAGGTACATGTCGCCCTGCTGGTCCAGCGCGAACTGGAGGGCGACGCCCGCGGCGCCCTCGGGCACGTTGGTGCTGACCTTCTCACCGACGCTGGTCAGCGTGGTGCGCTCCTGCGCGGTCAGCCGGTTGAGCTGGTCCTTGACCTCGTCGATCTGGCCCTGGAGCTCCGCCTGGCGCTTCTTGATGTCCTCCGCGATGCGGATCGCCTCGTCGGTCGCCGCCTGCGCGCGACCCTGGGCGTCGGCCGCCTTCTGCCGCGCGTCCTCGGCGGCGTCGACCGCCCCGGACAGCCGGACGAGGGCCTCGTTGTTGTCGGACGCCAGCACGCCGATCGCGGACATGCGGTTGAGGAAGTCCTGCTGGGAGTCCGACACCAGCAGCGCCGACAGCTGGTTGAACCGCGCGCCCTCGAACGACGCCTCGGTCAGCTTGTCGACCTGGACCCGGAAGTTCTCCTCGTCCGACTTCGCCTGGTCGCCCGCCTGGGTCGCCTGCGCCAGGTCGGCGTTGGCCTTGTCCAGCTCGGTCTGGTTGGCGTTGCGCTGCTCTTCGGCGCGCAGGAGCTCTTCGTTGAGCTTGGTGGCCTGCTCGGCCAGCTCGTTGTACTTCTTCAGCGCCTCGGAGGCGTTCGCGGGGGTGTTCGGCTGGGCTCCGGCGGGTACGGGCATGACGCCCACCGCGGCAGCGGCCACCGCCGTGGCCGCCATCGCCCCGCGCAGGCCGCGCTTGAGTCGTTGCGACGCCACAGTCGCGTGTGTCTCCTTCGTCTGAACCGCCTCTGACCGGGCGCATGGCGCGACCCGGCAGTCCTCGGACACGAGTGTTCCGTTCGGCTCCCCGACAGGCCGATTCGGCGGTGAACCCGCGTCGCGGCCCAGGATGGACCACTGCCCGCCGCGAGATCTCGGACAGGTTACGAAACGTAAGTCCCTGCGTCCACTAGCGGGGCATGGAATTCGCTCTCAGTTCACGACAATTCACGAATGGCCTAGCTGTGACCTGGTCGTGTGACCCCCGGTGGTGTTAAAAACACGATCTGTGTCACACACGGCCGAGTCGCGCCAACAGCACCGCCGACGGCACCGGGTGCGCGCCCCGCCGCCGGACGGAATCCGCGACCGCCCGATCGGAGGTCACCACGACCACCGGACGGCCTTCGGGCTCCGCGGTCACCAGCGCCCGGATCACGTCGTCGGCCAGCACGCCGGGATCGCTGAACAGCACTCGGACCCCGCGCGGCGCCGACGTCGGCACGGCCACCACGCCCGCGCCGTCGAACACCAACGTCACCTCCGCACCGGTGCGCGCCGCCAGCACGGCCAGCTGGTGCACCAGTCGGTCCCGCTGGTCCGACAGCGACAGCTCCGGGTAACCCGTCTTGGTGACGTTGTAGCCGTCCACGATCAGGTGCACGGCGGGCAGCGCCAGCAGCCGGTCCAGCGCCGCCGGGTCCTCCACCCGACCGACCGCGCCCTGCGCCGCGCTCGCACCGCGCACGAGGTCCGCCGGCCGGGGACCGGCGCCGCCCAGGGCCAGCTCCCGGCGCAGGCCGTTCACCGCGCCGTCCAGGGTGTCCACCAGCAGCGCCAACCGCACCTCGTCGGCCTGCCGCGCCTCCTTGGCGGACTGGCGGGCCACCTCGGCGTCCGACTCGGCCCGCTGCGCCTTGGCGCGCTCGTTCTCGGCCCGTTCCCGCTCCCGATCGCGTTCGGCGGTCAGGCGGCGCACCTCGGCCTCGGCCTCCGCGCGCACCCGCTCCACCTGCGCCGCGGCCGACTCGGCCCGGTCCTTCGCCTCGCGCAGCCGCACGCCCTGCTCGCGCAACCGTTTGCGCAGCCGTTCCAGCTCGGCCTCGGACGCCTCGCGGATCTTGTCCACCGCGCCGCCCGCCTCGGCCCTCTCGGCCTTCAGCCGGTCCAGCTCGATCTCCAGCCGCTCCGCCCGCTGCACGGCCAGGTCGCGCTCCGAGCGCAGCACCGCGTCCGCCACGCGCCTGCCGACCAGCTCGATGAAGTGGCTCGCGACCTCCTCGCCCTGCAGGATCGCCGCCGCACCCGCCGCCACCGGGTCCGGCGCGGTCACCTCCAGCACCGCCGGCCGGTTGCGGCGCAGCCACTCGACCACGGCCGCCCGGAAGTTCGTGGACGCCTTCAACCCGCCGATCAACGCCGGCGCACCCAGCCGGGCCCGCTTGGTGGGCGCGAACCGCGCCACCGCGCGCAGCGACTGGGGGACGTCGACCTTCGCCAGGTCCCCCAACGCGTCCGCGCTCAACTCCGCGAGCCGGGCGCGCAGCGGCTCGGGCAGGGCGGCCCAGTCCACAGTGGACTCGACAACCTGCTCGGGCTCGTCGGCCACCAGGTCGTCGCCACTGTCGACGGGCGCGCTCGGGTCTTGCACCAGTACAGGCTAGCTGTGTTGGATTGCGCCGCCTCCGGCGTCGCGGGCGAGGACGACTCACGTGCCGCCTCCGGCAGCCCCCCACCCGCGAGGTCGCGTCGGTCGGTCGCGACTCATTTCCCGGCGATCACGCCCTTCGATCATCGGGAAATCAGGCGCGAACGGCCGACTTCCGGGCGACCGAGCCGCCGTCTGCGGAGCAGCGGCGATCAAACACTGTCGGTGTCGGGCGCTACCGTGCGGCGCGATGACTACTCAGCTCACGTTCGACGAACTGGGCACACCGCTGCGCGAGACCACGTTCGTCGTGTTCGACCTGGAGACCACCGGCGGCCGGGCGGACGAGGACTCGATCACCGAGATCGGTGCGGTGAAGGTGCGCGGCGGGCAGGTGATCGGTGAGTTCGGCACCCTCGTCGATCCCGAGCGGGGCATCCCGCCGCAGGTCGTGGCGTTGACCGGGATCACCCAGATGATGGTGACGGGCGCACCGAAGCTCACCACGGTGCTGCCCGCGTTCCTGGAGTTCGCGGCCGGCGCGGTGCTGGTGGCGCACAACTCCGGCTTCGACGTGGGGTTCATGAAGGCCGCCTGCGCCCGCCACGGGTACACGTGGCCCAAGCCGACCGTCGTGTGCACGGTGAAGCTGGCCCGCCGGGTGCTCAGCCGCGAGGAGGCGCCGAGCTGCCGGCTGTCGGCGCTGGCGCAGCTGTTCGGCGTGTCCGAGCAGCCGAACCACCGGGCGCTGACCGACGCCCGCGCCACCGTCGAGGTGCTGCACCGCCTGCTGGAACGGGTCGGTTCGGTCGGGGTGCACTCGCTGGAGGAGCTGGTCGCCTACCTGCCGGAGGTGACGCCGGCGCAGCGGCGCAAGCGGACGCTCGCCGCGCACCTGCCGTCGACGCCGGGCGTCTACCTGTTCCGCGGGCCGTCGGAAGAGGTGCTGTACGTCGGCACGGCGTCCGACCTCCGGAGGAGGGTGCGGCAGTACTTCACGGCCAGCGAGGGTCGGCGGCGGCTGCGGGAGATGGTGTCACTTGCCGTGCGGGTGGACGCGGTGGAGTGCGCCCACTCGCTGGAGGCGGAGGTGCGGGAGCTGCGCCTGCTGACCGCCCACAAGCCCGCGTACAACCGGCGTTCGAAGAACCAGGGCCAGGCGTGGTGGCTGGTGCTGACCGAGGAGGCGTTCCCGCGCCTCTCCGTGGTCCGCACGGCCCGTGAAGGGGCACTCGGCCCGTTCCGGTCCCGCAGGCTCGCGGAGACGGCCCTGGAGGCGGCGCTGGAGGCCGTGCCGCTGCGGCCGTGCTCGATCCGGATCCCGGCGCGCAACGCCTCCGCCACGCCGTGCGCGCTGTTCGAGCTGGGCCGGTGCAAGGCGCCGTGCGCCGGGCGGCAGCCGGTGGACGACTACTCCCCCGCCGCCGACGCGTTC
>NZ_JBFAAX010000282.1:6753-7660 GCF_040639995.1 Actinosynnema sp. NPDC023658
CGCGTTCCGCCGGTTGGTGGCCGGGGCGGACGTGGCCCCGTTGCGCGGGCTGACCGCGCAGATCGACGCGCTGGCCGAAGCGCACCGCTTCGAGGACGCCGCCACCCGCCGCGACCGCATGTCGTCGTTGGTGCGGTCGCTGGACCGGGCGCAGCGGCTCGCGGGCCTGGCGGCGTTGCCGGAGGTGGTCGCCGCGCGTCCGGACGGCTCGGGCGGGTGGGAGTTCGCCGTCGTGCGGCACGGGCGGCTGGCGTCGGCCGGGGTGGCGCGGCGGGGCACGCGGCCGATGCCGGTGGTCGACGCGCTGGTGGCGTCGGCGGAGACCGTGATCCCGGGTGTCGGCCCGCTGTTCGGGGCGCCCGCCGAGGAGGTCGGCGTGGTGCTGCGGTGGATCGACCAACCGGGCACGCGGCTCGTGTACTGCGAGCGCCCGTGGACGTCGCCCGCGGCCGGCGCCGGGGCGTGGCGGGACTGGGTGGCGCGCGCCGAGGCCGGTCGTGACCAGTACCGCGTGGCGGGCCACTAGCATGTGCCCGGTCGAGATCCCGACGACTTGTGGAGGACCGCTGTGATCACCGCGATCGTGCTGATCCAGGCCGCCGCCGAGACCATCCCGGACGCGGCGCAGGCGATCGCCGACATCGAGGGCGTCACCGAGGTCTACTCGTGCGCCGGCGACGTCGACCTGATCGCCCTGGTCAAGGTCGCCCGGCACGAGGACCTGGCCGACCTGGTGCCCGGCCACATCTCCAAGGTGCCCGGCGTGCTGAACACGGACACCCACATCTCGTTCCGGTCGTACTCGAAGCGCGACACGGACGCCGCGTTCGCCATCGGCCTCGAAGACGCCTGATCGGATGACGCCCTGACCGGCCGTGTTTGCCGGACCCTGCCGGGAGGATGTTGT